>JBATUU010000001.1:0-1779 GCA_049671385.1 Ornithinimicrobium sp.
TCCTGGCGCGGTTGGCATGGGGAGTGGAAGTGAGTATGGCCGACGTGCAGCGAGAAGGTATCGCTGGACTCACCGATGCGGACTTTGCCGCCGCCGCAGGCAGCGGTCAGGTCATCAAGCTGATCGCCTCGGCTTGGGCCTCGGGCGATCCAACGTCTCCCCGCGTGGAGTTGGCGGTCAGACCCGTGAGTTTGGGAGTCGACGATCCATTTGCCCAAACGCGTGAAGGTCGCAACACACTGCTGATCGAAACCGAGATGGCAGGGACTCTACGGCTGGCCGGTGCAGGCGCTGGTGGTCAAGAAACCGCATCGGCCGTGCTTGGCGATGTGGTCAATGCGGCCCGTCGACTTTTTGAGTGATACTGTGATGAACACCTCACGAGGCTTGCATCAGGGCATTCGCTCGATGGAAAGATCGGCCCGCGAGGCAGACGGCGGACACGTCGCTCACATCCCCAGTTAAGTTAAAGCTCAACCGAGGGACGTTTGCCAACAAACCGGCGCACCATCCCTCAACGCACGCACTACCGGCTCCTGACGGTGCCGATCCACTGATGACATTCCCCGGGATTACATCCAGGGCGAGATGACCACGAAGGAAATCCGTGACTGACACCATCGACGCTGCCCCTCGCGCGAAGACCGGTTCGTTGAGCGCCATGCGCCTCGCGGACCTACAAGGCCTGGCTTCCGGCATGGGGATCGCGGTCAGCCCCAAAATGCGCAAAGCAGACCTCGTTTCTGCCATTCGCAGCGCGCAGGGTTCGAAGACAGCCGCTGCCCGCGGGGCCAGCAAGCAGGACGCGTCCGCGAGCAAGCAAGAGGTCGCTTCAGTGAACGTCGACGACGGCCCGAACGGGGCGCAGCAGCCGACCCAACCAGCCAGCGAGAGTTCCGATAGCCAGGGCACACGCTCGGACAACGCTGGCGATGGTCAGCGCGATGGTGGCTCGCAGGGGCGTCAAGGCGACCGAGGAAGAGACAACCGCACTCAAGACAGCCGGGGCGAGTCGAACCGGGGTGGGCAGAGCCGCAACCAGGACAACCGCGGTAGTGACAACCAGGGCGGACAGAACCGCAACCAGGACAACCGCGGTAGCGACAACCGCGGTAACGACAACCGCGGCAACGACAACCGCGGCAACGACAACCGAGACGGTGACAACCGAGGCGACGACGACGGCTCACGTAACGGGCGCCGTCGCAATCGCCAGCGAGGGCGGGACCGCAAGCGAGGGCGTTCGGGGCAGGGCGGTGGCGGCCGGGACAGTTATCAGGACGACTCCGAGGGCGGCTACACCGAGGAAGACGTGCTGGTGCCTGTGGCAGGCATCGTCGATGTGCTCGATAGCTATGCCTTCATTCGTACCACCGGATACCTGCCGGGAGCCACGGACATCTACGTGCCGATGGGCATGGTCCGACGCAACGGGTTGCGCAAGGGAGATGCCGTGGCCGGGGCTATCAAGGCTCCGGGCAATGAGCATGAGCAGGTTCAGGCCGGTGGGAAGAACAACCGGGGCAAGTTCAACGCGCTGGTGCGCCTGGACACTGTGAACGGAATGACCCCGGATCAGGCCAAGGCTAGATCGGAGTTCGGCAAGTTGACTCCGCTGTACCCGCAGGAGCGACTCCGCCTGGAGACTGACCCGAAGAACCTGACAACTCGCATCATCGACCTCGTCTCCCCGATCGGAAAGGGCCAGCGCGGCTTGATCGTGTCGCCGCCCAAGGCTGGAAAGACGCTGGTCCTGCAGGCGATTGCAAACGCGATCAC
>JBATUU010000002.1:0-23393 GCA_049671385.1 Ornithinimicrobium sp.
GTCGACAACTGCTCGCGGGGGTCAGGTGCCGGCGTGCACGTGACGGTGCCCATCGCGCTGGGATCGGCGGCATCCTGACTCGCCGACGCAGTGAGCTCAGGTTGCACCGTGTCTGCACTGTCACCGGCGCAGGCACCAAGACCCACGATCAGCAAAGCGGCCAACATGCTTGCTGCGCAGCGTCGTTGACGCGAGCGCGCGGCATATCGCCAGGACAGCATGAAGACCTCCGGGTTGCCGGTGAGCGGGCGGAGCGGCCAGTCTAAGCAGGCTCTCGAGGGTGCGGGGTCACGGGTGGACAACGGTTAGGACACGATGAGCGCCTGCCTGATGGCAACGACTGGATAGCCTAAGACCATGTTGGTACGCAGCGTCGAGGCGGTTGCATTTGGGACGAACTGTTATGTCATCGCGGCGGAGCCCGGCAGCGGGTGCGTGATCATCGATCCCGGGATAGGGGTAGCCGACCGGGTCGCCGAAGTGCTGCGCACAGACGGTCTCAGCCCACTGGCGGTGCTGTTGACGCACGGCCACCTCGATCATGTCTACGACGTGCCGAGCGTGACGCAGCCGTTTCCAGACGCCCTCGACCAGCCATCCGTACTGCCCAGCTACATTCACTCGGCTGATCGCTATCGGCTGATCAACCCACTCGGTGACCTCGACGCGAGTTTTGTGGCGATGCTGGAGGCACAGTTCGGGCAGAAGGCAGCGTGGCGCCAGCCAGCAGAGGTCATCGAGATCACCATGAGCACCGGCGAGCCCAGCAGCGCTACCGCGCAAGGTGCCACCGCGAACGGCGCAACTTCCCTGTCCAACGCAACGTCCCCGTCCAGCACAACTTCCCTGTCCATAGCGGACTTGCACTTCGAGGTCCACCACGCTCCAGGGCATACCGAGGGATCCGTCTTGTTCTCACTGGTTGGTGTCCCAGAGGGCCTCGCAAGTCAGGAGCCACTGGACCGCACGACGTTGTCCGGCGATGTTCTATTTGCAGGTTCCATCGGACGGTGCGACCTACCCGGCGGAGATGCAGCCGCGATGACCCGCTCGCTGCGAGAGGTCGTCTTGCCCATGCCGGACAGCACATTGGTCCTGCCCGGACACGGCCCGGCAACCACGATGTCGACCGAACGGGCTCATAACCCCTACCTGCGCTCACTGCTCGTCTAGACTCCCGACAGTGATCACACCACGCACCCCGTCCGGGGTCCTGGAGTTACTTCCCGCAGAGCAAATCGCGTTCCAACGCATGCTCGATGGCATCCGGTCCGGGTTCGAGAGGTTCGGGTTCCTACCGATCGAGACGCCAGCCTTTGAGGTCAGCGATGTCCTGTTGACCAAAACTGGGGGAGAGACCGAGCGCCAGGTCTACTTCGTGCAGTCCACCGGTGCGTTGGACAAGGCGGCTGAGCGGGACGGCACGGCGAGTCGACCTGAGATGGCCCTACGGTTTGACCTGACGGTGCCGCTGGCTCGGTACGTCGCCGAGCATGAGCACCAGTTGACTTTTCCCTTCCGTCGTTACCAGATGCAACGCGTCTACCGTGGCGAGCGCAGCCAGCGTGGACGCTTCCGCGAGTTCTACCAATGTGACATCGACATCGTCGGCAAGGACACCTTGAGCGTGAAGCACGACGCAGAGTGCCCCGCTGTGATCCACGCGCTTTTCACCGACATCGGCATCGGGTCGTTCACGATCGGCATCAACAACCGCCGACTGATGCGCGGCTACTTCGAGGAACTGGGACTCGCCGAAGCCGCAGGCCAGGCAGGTGTGCTGCGGGAGGTCGACAAACTGGACAAGCGCGGTGTGGATGCGGTCCGAAGCACCCTGACCGGCGCTGGCTACTGCCTTGAACCCGAGGTCGTTGACGCTCTCCTGGGGTTCGTCAGCGCCCGGAGCACCTCGCATGACGATGCGCTCGCTCGTCTGAGTGTTCTCGAGGCAAGCAGCAGGGGTAGCGATGAACTGCGTCAGGGCATTGCCGAGCTACGAGAAGTGCTTGATCTGGTCCGTGCCCTGGGTGTCCCGGAGAGCGACTACCGGCTGGACTTCGCCATTGCCCGTGGTCTGGACTACTACACCGGCACGGTCTACGAAACGACATTGGATGAGCACCCCGAGCTCGGCTCGATCTGTTCCGGCGGCCGGTACGACGACCTTGCCAGCCACTACAGCAAATCGTCGCTGCCTGGGGTCGGCATATCTATTGGTCTCACTCGCCTCTTTTGGCAGTTGCGCGAGGCTGGCTTGATCGACGTCGCCAGCAGCACCGTGCAGGTCCTGGTGCCACTGATGGATCAGACCCTGATGGTTCAGTCGCTTGAGTTGACCACGCTGCTACGGCGCGGCGGTATCAACACGGAGTCGGTGTTGGAGACCAGCAAACTCGGCAAACAGATGAAGTATGCCGACCGTGCCGGGATCCGGTTCGTCGCCATCGTAGGAGCCCAAGAGTCCCAAGACGGCACCGTCAGCCTCCGCGATCTGTGGCGACAAGATCAGTTCACGGTCCCGATCGATGACGCCGTGGCTGCTTTACGCGTCGAGTTGGCTCAACCACTGAGCGTTCGGGCCTAACCGGGCCCTTCAACCATGACGATTCGGCGCTCGCCCGGGCCGCCCACTGGCCGCGGCGACGGCACCATCACCGACGACGGTTGCCCAGTCGAGATTTATGCCCAGATTCCTCCAGCCGGAGAAGCGGTGATCATCAACCGTGCCATCGCGCAGGAGTCCTCGGTCCTTGAGTTGGGATGTGGCACCGGACGCATCGCCGACCTGCTCGCACGGCGCGGCCACCGCGTTGTTGGCGTCGATAGCTCGTCGGCGATGCTGACCCATCTCCGTCACGCTGCTGCTGTGCAGAGTCCGATTGAGGCGTTGAACCTCGATGAGCGTTTCGACGTCGTCGTGCTGGCGAGCCATCTCATCAATTCCTGGGACGCTGCGCAGGCGTGGGCTTTCCTGTCGGTCGCACAGCGTCATCTGGTCACGGGCGGTCAGCTGGTGCTGCAACGCCATCGTCCGGGTCAGCCTCTGCTGCCGATGTCGTTTGCGTTGGGGGAGGTGCATCTGGCGCTCGAAGATGTCGTCGATCATGGCGGCTCGGTCTACTCCGCGACGCTGCGGCATACCTGGCGTGAGATGACCGCTGAGCAAGACTTCAGCACCCGCGTTCTGGCCGATCCACAGGTGGTCGAGCTGCTCGGCGAGGCTGGCTTTCAGTGGACCCGAGTGCTGACGAAGGACAACACGTGGCTCCTCGCCACACGCCAATGACCACGACACGCCCAGGAGGTCGGGATGGAGGTCGGGTCGATCCGGTGGCGAGCAGAAGTTGCGGCAGAACATGGCCGGCTCTCTGGAACAGGCCGTTCTGGGACTGCTCGACTGAGCCCACTGGAGTTGCCGCAAGCCGAGGGGAAACACTGTGCTAGCGTACTAGCACATTGATACGCATCGACGGAGAGACCGATCATGAAAGATAGGACGCCGTGGCGTCGTGAGAGTTTGAGTGAGCTCTCGCGCGTCGTGTCGGGCATGACTGATCCACATGACGTCAGCAACTTCCTCGTCGACCTGTGCACGCCCGCCGAGTTGGAGGCTCTCACGGATCGATGGGCCGTCGTGCCGCTATTGGATGAAGGTCTGTCCTACCGCGCGATCCACGAACAGACGGGGGTCAGCGTCACGACGATCGGTCGGGTTGCCCGATGTCTGGAGTACGGCAGCGGCTATCGGGCTGCACTGGAGCGGCATACCGCCCCAACCGTCTAGCCTCGACAGGCTCACCCCCTACGCGGCCAGCCGTCTCTCGCGGTCATGGCGCACCGATGCCCACACCTGGGCTCGCCTGAGCACAGTGATGTGCGCAACCCCCTGACTTCGGAAGGTCCCCATGTCTCCCTCTGCCCCACCGCGTGATCGCCTGCGCGTGGCGATCCAGCGATCTGGTCGACTCGCGGCACCGGCCCGTGACCTGCTGGCTTCCTGTGGCCTGACCTGGCGCGAAAGCCGCGACAAACTGTTCTGCTATGGCGAGTCGCTGGCGGTTGACCTGCTGTTGGTGCGCGACGACGACATCCCCGGGCTGATCGCCGACGGCGTGTGTGACCTGGGCATCGTGGGTCGCAACGTCGTGGTCGAGCACGACCTCGCGAGGGCACAGACGCGCGAGGTGGATCAGCGCTCATCGGGTCAGGACGGAGCGGACTTGCGCGAGCTACGCGAACTCGGCTGGGGGAGTTGCCGGCTCGACATCGCGATCGATGCCGACCAGGAGTGGCGTGGACCGAGCCAACTGCATGGGCAGCGGATCGCCACGTCCTACCCGCAGGTGCTTGGTGCGTGGTTGGCCGAGCACCAGGTCGACGCACAGGTCGTGACGCTGAGTGGGTCGGTTGAGATCGCCCCGCGGCTCGGCCAGGCCGATGTCGTATGCGATCTGGTGAGCAGCGGCGCGACGCTGGCAGCCAACCAACTCAAGCCGGTGGCGACCCTGTTGCACTCCGAGGCCGTGGTGGTCGGGCCAGCCCACCTCCTCACCGAGAGTCGCGGGGACCTGGCCGAGTTGCTGCTCCGCCGGATGGACGGGGCACTGCGCCTCAAAGAAACTCGACTCCTCATGTTGCGCGCTGCTCGAGTCGACCTGCCTGAGGTGCTGAACCACCTGCCCGAAGGCCATGAGCCGACGATCCTGGCATTGGAGGGCTCGCCGGTACCTGCCGGCCAGGACCTAGCACCGGACCAGCCGTCGGGAGAGGTCAGCGTGCAGATGCTCGTGCATGGCGCCGTGACCTGGCAGCGGCTCGAGGACCTCAAGAATGCCGGCGCACGCCAGCTGATGGTGCTGCCTGTCGAAGGGATGTTGGCATGAACGTTCTGTCCTGGACGGACCTCACCGCCGAGCAGCGGACCGCGGCCATCGCCAGAGGCACGGTCGCAGCCGGACCGGAAGTCACCAGCTCAGTCGCAGAGACGGTGGCTGCAGTGCACACCGGCGGTGACGCTGCCGTGCTTGCCGCCACGAGCCGGTTCGATGGCGTCGACCTCGCTGACGTCAGGGTCAGCACCGAGATGATCGAAGCGGCGGTTGATCGCATTGCTCCTGAGCTGCGGGAGGCGATCAGCGAGGCAGCCGGTCGCATCCGTTCGTTCCACCAGGCCGGAATGCCAGCTGACTACGCGGTAGAAACTGCGCCCGGAGTACGGTGCCAACGCGTCATGCGGCCGATCCACCGCGTCGGCCTCTACGTGCCTTCCGGGTCTGCCCCGCTGCCCTCAACAGCCCTGATGCTCGGTGTGCCCGCACAGCTTGCCGGATGCCCGCAGGTTGTCTTGGTCACCCCACCGGGGCCACACGGACGGCCCGATGATGCCGTCCTCGCGGCGGCAGCCGAGTGTGGCATCCATGAGATTTTCGTGGCTGGAGGGGCACAGGCGATCGCTGCTCTGGCTTACGGCACCGAATCGATCCCGGCCTGCGACAAGATCTTCGGCCCGGGCAATGCATGGGTCACCGAAGCCAAGCGACAGGTCAGTGCTGCTGAAGGCGGCCCGGGCATCGACCTTCCAGCGGGTCCCTCGGAGGTCGTCGTCGTTGCAGACTCCGGGGCACACGCCGAGTTCGTCGCGGCGGATCTACTCTCCCAAGCCGAGCATGGACCGGACTCGCAGGTGGTGTTGCTCACCGACGACGAGGAGTTGGCTCGTGATGTCGTCGACCAGATCGAGCGACAGGTCGAAGAACTGCCACGTGCCGATATTGCCCGTAAGGCACTGGCCAGCAGCCGCGTGATCCTCACCCAAGATCTTGCCCAAGCGTGCGACGTCAGCAATGAATACGCCCCAGAGCACCTGATCTTGGCGTTGCGCGATCCTGACTCATGGCTGCCCTCGATCACCCGGGCAGGCTCCGTCTTTTTGGGCGACTGGGCACCGGAGACCCTCGGCGACTACTGCAGCGGCACGAATCACGTCTTGCCGACCGCGGGTGCTGCACGTTTCACCGGTGGGGTGAATGTCGCCAGCTTCCAGATCGCGATGACCGTGCAGTCGGTGACCCGCTCCGGGCTCGACCTGATTGGTCCGTGCGCTGTGGTCCTGTCCGAAGCCGAGCAGTTGCACGCCCATCAGCAAGCCGTCACCCGTCGATTGGACGCACCCCGGCCCCTGTCAGCCACTTCCACGGAAGTGGGGGGAGCGCAGCCGTGAGGGACTTCCCGCAGCATCTCATCCGGCGCGATCTACGCTCGTTTGCCGGGTACTCCTCAGCCAGGACCAGTTTTGCCGGACCGCCGGCCCACATTTGGCTGAATGCCAATGAGGCCGCCGAGGCCAACCAGGCAGACCCGCAGGGACGCTCTCGCCGCTACCCATCCCCGCAACCCGCTGAGCTGCTCGAGGCCCTCGCGCGCTACCTCGAGGTAGCGCCCCAGTACATCCTGATGTCACGGGGCAGCGATGAAGCCATCGACGTGCTCGTCCGCGGACTGTGCCCTCCCGGTGGCCCGCAGGGGGTCGTCATCTGCTCGCCGACGTTCGGAATGTATGCGATAGCCGCAGCCCTACAGGCGGTGCCAGTGCACGACGTTCCGCAGATCGAGGGTGGGAACACCTTTGCGCACGACCTCGATCAGATAGCCCGAACGGTCCAGGAGACCGGAGCCACGATTGTCTTCTTGGCGACACCGGACAACCCGACGGGAGCGACCATCGATCTGCCCAAGATCGCGGCACTGGCTCGCGCGGTGTCCCGTCAGGCGCTCGTCGTTCTGGATGAGGCCTACGCCGAGTTCGCCGAGAGCGGGACCTCGGCCACCGCGTTAATCGATGAACACCCCAATGTGGCCGTGCTGCGCACCATGTCCAAGGCCCACGCCCTCGCCGGGGCACGGGTCGGGGCACTGGTTGCCCACCCGGAACTCATTGCCGTGCTACGTCGAGTTCAGGCGCCATACCCGATGCCTGCCCCGGTCGTCGATCTCGCGTTGTCAGCTCTGGCGCCACAAGCCCTGCAGGACACGCGCAGGCGCGTCGCTGAGACCGTGAGACTGCGCCCGCGCCTGCGCGAAGTGCTTGCCAGCCACCCCAGCGTGCACACCGTGTACGAGGGCGAGGGCAACTTCGTGTTGGCGCGGTGCGCCACCACAGAAGAAAAAACCGGCACCCACGGCACTGAGGCGCAGGGAGCCGATACTGTGCTCGGGGACGCGGCACGCAGCGGCATCGCCGTGCGCGACATGCGTCACCTTCTGCCTCACACAGTCCGGGTCAGCGTGGGCACGGCGGCCGAGATCGATGCTCTGGCCGCGGCCATCAGCAGCGCGATTCCCGACGATGACTTCGAAACCATCCCTGCACCCCACGGAGGAACTCCATGAGCGGGCCACCCACGCCGGTGCTGTTCGTCGATCGCGACGGCACGTTGATCGTTGAGCCGGCCGATCAACAGATCGACTCCTACGACAAGCTCGCCCTGATCGAAGGGGTCATCCCGGCGCTGTTGCGGTTGCGCGATGCAGGCTGGGAGTTCGTCATGGTGAGCAACCAGGACGGGCTCGGCACCAGTGCTTTCCCGCGGGAGGATTTCGAGGGTCCACATGCGCTGCTGCTGCAGATCCTGGCCAGCCAGGGCATCACCTTCCGAGACATCGTGATCGATGTCAGCATGCCGGCCGACGGGGCCCCGACCCGCAAACCGGGCACCGCGCTGATGACCGGCCTGCTCAAAGACCGCAGCATCGACTGGGACGCCTCAGTGATGGTGGGCGACCGCGAAACCGACGCGATCTTCGCAGCCAACCTGGGCATCGGTGCCTACCTGCTGCCTGATCCGGAACGCACAGAACTCAGCGCTGAGCACACCGAAGCTGACTGGGAAGGCATCGCCCACGACCTCGTCACGAGGCCGCGCACTGCAGTGGTGCGCCGCGCGACATCGGAGACCGCGATCACCGTATGGGTCGACTTGGATCGTCCCGGTCAAGGCGCCATCGCCACCGGGGTCGGCTTCTTGGATCACATGCTCGAGCAGCTCGCCAAACACGGAGGGTTCTCGCTGTCGGTGACCTGTGAGGGTGACCTGCACATCGACGAACACCACAGCGTCGAGGACATCGCTCTAGCAGTCGGTGAAGCGATTCGCACGGCGCTCGGCGACAAGCGCGGGATCGGACGCTATGGCTTCACACTGCCGATGGATGAGGCGCAGGCCAGCGCCGCCCTCGACCTGTCCGGGCGACCATACTTTTCGTTCGAAGCCACCTTCGACCGGGAACAGGTCGGGGATTTGCCGACCGAGATGGTGCATCACTTCTGGCGCTCGTTCGCCGACGCGATGCGGTGCACCCTGCACCTGAGCATTTCCCCAGGCAACGCCCACCATCAGATCGAGGTCGGCTTCAAGGCGGTCGCGCGAGCGCTGCGGATGGCGTTGCGCACAGAAGGCACCGACCTGCCCAGCACCAAGGGTGTGCTCTAAGTGAGGAACCAACCGGGCTTGCCCGGTGTGGTCCTCGTCGACTCCGGCGGCACCAACATCGCGTCGGTCAGTTTTGCCCTGGAACGGCTGGGGGTGCAGTGTGAGCTGACCGACGACGCAGCGAGGATCCAAGCTGCGGATCGGGTGATCCTGCCCGGGGTCGGCGCCGCAGGGGCCGGTATGCAGCGACTGCACGCGTCGGGCCTGGTACCCATTCTGCAGGGACTGAGTCAACCGTTGCTCGGCGTCTGCCTCGGTATGCAGTTGCTCTTTGACAGCAGCGATGAGGACGGCGGTGTCGAGTGCTTGGGCTTGATTCCCGGCCGAGTGGGGGCGATCACCTCAACCCCCGGTGTGCGTGTGCCACATATGGGCTGGAACGATCTGTTGGCTCTCAAGGACGACCCGCTGACCGGGGATTTAAAGGTTGGCGACCGTGCCTACTTCGTGCACAGCTACGCTGCGCCAGTCACGGAGCACACCGTCATCAGTACCTGGCACGGACAGGAATATGCAGCGGTGGTCCGACGCCGCAACATATGGGGCGCACAGTTCCACCCAGAGCGCTCCGCAAGCGTGGGCGCGGCGATCCTGGCACACTTCGTCTCGGAGGCTACTCATGACTGAGCGCATGTTGGAGTTCGACGTATACCCGGCCTTGGACATTCTGGGTGGTGCGGTTGTTCGACTGCACAAGGGTGATTACGACAAGGAAACGCGCTACCGGGATGACCCCGTTGATCTTGCCACGGCATACGCTGACGCCGGGGCGCGCTGGCTGCACCTGGTCGATCTGGAAGCCGCCAGAGCAGGTGGGTACACCTTGGCGCCACTGCTGAGCACGATCGTCGAGAAGACCGGTCTGCAGGTGCAGACCGGGGGCGGCGTGCGCGAGGCCGAGGACGTGCAACGGTTGCTCGACGCGGGCGCGCGGCGGGTGGTCATCGGTTCGATGGCCGTGCGCGAGCCGGAGACCGTGCTGGGTTGGGTGGAACGATTCGGCCCGGATCAGATCACCGTGGCGCTGGACACCCGAACCTCAGAGGACGGGGTATGGGAGTTACCGGTCTCCGGGTGGACCTCTGTCGCTGAGACCGACCTGCCGACCATGTTGCACCGATATGCCGCATCGGGACTCAAGCACGTCCTGTGCACTGACATCGGGCGCGACGGCACCCTGTCTGGTCCCAACCTGCACCTGTACACCTTTATGACGCGGTCATCTCCTGGGTTGCACGTTCAAGCCTCCGGCGGGGTGCGCGATGCTGCCGACCTGCGCAGCGCTGACAAAACCGGATGCGCTGGGGTCATCCTCGGCAAGGCGCTGCTCGAGGGACGCGTGAGCATTGCCGACGCCGTGTCACAAGCACGACGGAAGCAGGACGCCTGATGGCCGTGGCCGTTCGGATCATCCCCTGCTTGGACGTACGCGAAGGACGCGTGGTCAAGGGGAGGCGATTCCGCGACCACGTGGACATGGGCGACATCGTCGAGTTGGCGACCCGTTACCGCCAAGAAGGCGCGGATGAGTTGGTGTTCTACGACATCACGGCCAGCCCACAGGGTCGACGTGTCGACACCGAGTGGGTCAGCCGAGTCGCTCGGGCCATCGACATCCCGTTTTGCGTCGCGGGCGGCATCACCTCGGTCGACGCGGCCCGAGCCGTGCTGCACGCTGGCGCCGACAAAGTCTCGATCAACACCCCCGCCACCCAGCGCCCGGAACTGATCACCGAGTTGGCGCAAGCCTTCGGCGTTCAATGCGTGGTCGTGGGCGTGGACAGCTTGCGCGACGACGACGGTCACTGGCACATCCGGCAGATGACCGGTGACCCGGACGCAACGACAGCGCTGGCAACGACCACGCTGGAATGGGTGGCCAGGGTGCAGGCCCTGGGTGCTGGTGAGATTGTGCTCAACTGCATGGGCAGCGACGGGGTGCGTCAGGGATACGACATCGAACAACTGCAAGCAGTGCGAGCTATCACGCAGGTGCCGTTGATCGCCTCGGGCGGTGCCGGTCAGATGGAGCACTTCGCCGAGGTATTCGAGCACGCGGATGTCGACGGTGCACTGGCGGCGAGTGTGTTCCACTCCGGCGCCATCGCGATTCCCACCCTGAAGGACAGGCTGGCCTCGCGCGGACTCGTCGTGCGGCAGGCAACATCGGAGACGGCCGCGTGAGCCTGCACCTGCCTGAGCCCCACACGGTCGACACCCTCGCCTTTGATGACCACACCGGACTGATCCCGGCCATCGTGCAGGACAGTTCCACCGCCGTCGTGCTGATGCTCGGCTACTGCGATCGTCAAGCCGTCACGTCCATGCTGGCCACGGGCTTCGCGACGTTCTACAGCCGCAGCCGTCAGCAACAGTGGGTCAAAGGTGAGACCAGTGGCAACACGCTGCAGGTCAAAAGCATCGAGGTCGATTGTGACAGGGACACCCTGTTGCTTCATTCCACCACCGCTGGCCCCACCTGTCACACCGGTGCCGTCTCGTGCTTTACCGACGATCCAAGGCCCAGCAGCTTCCTTGCGCAGTTGGATGCACTGGTGGCGCAACGCGACCTCGATCGCCCGGCCGGTTCATACACCACGTCGTTGTTTGAAGGCGGCGTGCGCCGGGTCGCTCAAAAGGTCGGAGAGGAGGGTGTCGAGACGGCGCTGGCCGCAGTGGCCCAAGGTGAGGTAGACCTGCTCGCGGAATCCGCTGACCTGGTCTACCACTTGATCGTCCTGCTCCGCAGCAAGGGCTTGAGCCTCAGCGATGTCGAATCCGTGCTGAGGCAGCGCCACGCCCCCACCCCGCAGAGTTGACACCTTGACGTCGACTCACGACGTGACCGGTGCGCCCTTGTGCAGACCGGCCCGCGTCAACTCCAAACCCGCCAGCTCAGCCACCACCTCGGGATCACCGCGACGCCACGCACCCAGCGGGTCGGGGTCCAGCGCGCCCAGCGCTGACAGGTCCTGGGTGCTGAGCGCCCGCAGGGCCAGCAGTGACTGTCCCTGGGCCTGTGTGCGGTGCTGAGCCAGCACCCGCCGCAGGCGCGCTGCGCGCCATACCCAGACCCCGTAGACCACCAGCACCAACATGATCGGTGTGCCGGCGACGAGCAGGCTCAGGAGCCACGCCAAATCCCCGACTGAGGTCTCCAACCGGGTCGCGGCATCGTTGAGGTCGGTGCCTACCGCGGCGGTGCCCTCGAAGGGCGCCCGCAGATCATCGCCGACCAACGGCACCGAGGTGATCCGCTCAGCGACATCGAGCATTCGTGTTTGCAGGGATGTGCCGGCCGCTCGCATGGGCCCGGCGGGGGCGCTCAAGGCTGACACGGCGGCGTGTACGAAAGCGCCCACCAGGAGCCAACCGATCACCCAGCCCACCACGAGGAGGTCGGTCATGATCCGGCGGGCGCGAAGCAGAGGGGTCTCGGGATACCAGTGCATGTCGCCCATCATGCTCCCCACTGCGGGCAGTGGGACGACGCACAATGGACACGACCACGCCACGGCCGGAAAGAGGTAGACACGTGATGGGCCACGCTGGATCCCCGATCAACGGTGCGTTGCGCCGTGACCGGGACCGATGGCTGGACCACCTCACGATCGAGCGGGGGTTGGCGCCACTCACCGTGGATGCCTACCGGCGCGACTCCAATCGGTATCTCGACTTCCTCATGACGCGAGGCGCTCGGGTGCCCGCCGACGTCGATGCCGCGGCGGTCAAAGACTTCTTGGGTGAACTCGCCTCCGGCACGGATGAGCGACCTGCGCTGGCCTCCACCTCCCTGGCGCGGACCCTGGCGGCGGTGCGCAGTCTGCACTCTTTCTGGGAGCAGGAGGCAATCACCAGCACCGACCCGGCTGCCGGGATTGCTCGCCCTGCCCCGCCTCGGGCCTTGCCGCACACGCTCAGCTTGGATGACGTCACTGCGCTGCTCGACGCATTTGGCGCAGAGCAAGGGCCGGCTCGGCTGCGGGACAAGGCGCTGCTGGAGTTGTTGTATGGATGCGGCGCCCGGGTCAGCGAAGCGATGGGACTCGACATCGATGACATCGACCTCGGTCCTAACGACTCAGGCGATACCGCTCAAGGAGCGGATGCCCACGGACTGGCCAGCGTGCGACTCTTCGGCAAGGGCTCCAAGACGCGCATCGTCCCGCTCGGGTCGTATGCCGTCACTGCCGTGCAGGCATACCTGGTGCGCGGGCGACCGAGCCTCGCACGAGCTGGCAAGGGGAGCCCGGCTCTGTTCCTGAATCGCTCGGGTGGAAGGCTTTCTAGACAGAGCGTCTTTGCGACGATTCGTGCCTCAGCCGAGCGTGCAGGGCTCAACGCCGACATCAGCCCGCACACGCTGCGCCACTGTTATGCCACTCATCTGCTCGACGGCGGCGCCGACATTCGGGTCGTCCAAGAACTGCTCGGTCACGCGTCGGTCACCACCACCCAGATCTACACCCATGTCACCGTCGAACATCTGCGAGAGGTGTATGCCGGTGCGCACCCCCGGGCACGCTAGCGCGAGGTGGCCTCTGGCCTGGCCGCCGGTTAAGGTCGCGGGGTGAGCACTGAGCCGAGCACGCCGCAGGGGTCGGGACGGTCAGCCGCTGAGCATGACCGACTGCCGGGGACCGAGGCCGCGGGCTCGGGACAGGAGGGCCCCACTGGCCGTTCGCTGCCTGATTTCGGCGCTCCCGCGCCGCTGTCCTCGCATGGTCCGGCGCGGGTTATCGCTATGTGCAACCAGAAGGGTGGCGTCGGCAAGACCACGACCACGATCAACCTCGGTGCGGCACTCGCCGAGTACGGTCGTCGCGTGTTGTTGGTCGACTTCGACCCCCAGGGCGCATTGTCGGTGGGCCTGGGCATCCGTACTCATGAGCTTGATGTCACGATCTACAACCTGCTGACTGAGCGTGGCCACTGGATCGGCGACGTCATCCAGGACACCCGCGTCGCAGGTGTTGATGTGGTCCCGGCAAACATCGACCTGTCGGCCGCAGAAGTACAACTCGTCGGCGAAGTAGCCCGCGAGCAAGTGCTATCCCGTGTGCTGCGACCGGTGCTGGACGACTACGACGTCGTCCTGATCGACTGCCAGCCATCCCTGGGACTATTGACCGTCAACGCGCTGACTGCCGCCCACGGCGTGATGATTCCACTGGAGTGCGAGTTCTTCGCGATGCGTGGCGTTGCATTGCTGATCGAGACCATCGAGAAGATCACTGATCGGCTGAACCCGGGGCTGGACTTGGACGGGATCTTGGCGACGATGTACGACGGTCGCACGCTGCACTCCCGCGAAGTGGTCCGCAGCGTGGTCGACCACTTCGACGACAAGGTCTTCCACACGGTCATCTCGCGAACTGTGAAGTTCCCCGATGCAACCCTGGCTGCCGAGCCGATCACCTCTTACGCCAGCACGCACAGCGGAGCCGAGGCATACCGTCAACTGGCGCGTGAGTTGATCAGCCGCGGCGGCTCGCCGTGAGCAACGCGGGCTCGGTGTCCGAGTCCGCGTCCACCGAAAGTACGCCGGGGGGAGTGCTCACCCGACGGCCCACGGCCTTCGAAGTCCACCTCGATGTCTTTTCCGGTCCGTTCGAGCTGTTGCTCGGCTTGATCGCCAAGCACAAACTGGATGTTACCGAGATAGCCCTCGCAGAAGTCACCGATGAGTTTGTCGCGCATTTGAAAGCAGCCCCCGACACGTGGGACCTGTCGCAAGCCTCAGAGTTCTTGCTGATTGCAGCCACGCTGCTCGACGTGAAGGCAGCACGCCTCTTGCCAGGCACGAACGTGGAAAGCGACGAAGACCTGGAGCTGATCGAAGCACGGGATCTGCTCTTTGCCCGGCTGTTGCAGTACCGCGCCTTCAAAGAAGTCGCCGACAACTTCGCCGATCACATGGCTAGCCAAGGCCGCGTCTGGCCCCGCGACGTCGGGGTGGAAGACAGATTCGCCCGGTTGCTGCCCGAGCTGATCATGACCGTCAGCCCCGAGCAGTTGGCGGCGGCCGCAGGACGAGCGCTGACCCCCACCCCTGAGCCGCAGGTCGGCCTGACCCACCTGCATACTCCGGTCGTTTCGGTCAGCGAGCAAGCTGACCTGGTCATGCACCGACTCGAGGCTACCGAACAGATCACTTTTGCCGATTTGATCGCCGATGCGAGCACTCGCGCGGTTGTTGTGGCGCGCTTCCTCGCGCTGTTGGAACTCTTTCGCACCGGTTCCATCGGTCTGGAGCAGAGTGAACCCCTCGCTGTACTGACCGTGCGAGCGACCGGCCAGACAGCGGGCAGGTCTGCCGGCTCCGCGCACAGTGAATTTGACGAAGTCCAGGAGAACGCCGATGTCTGAGTTGAGCACGAACACCGCCACCACCTCGCGAGAAGCCGCTGATGGTCTGGATGTCCATGCGTTGCCCGGTGGGCTGAAGGCCGGCCTTGAAGCGGTGTTGATGGTGGTTGATGAGCCGGTGACAGTACCCGTGCTCTCCGCCGCTCTTGAGGTCCCCCCGGTCCAGGTCGAGGGAGCATTGGCGCAGATGAGCCAGGAGTATGACTCGCAAGACCGTGGCTTCATGCTGCGCTGTTATGCCGGCGGCTGGAGGATTTACTCCCGCTCGGAATGCGCGCCCGTGGTCGAGCGGTTCTTAGTCGGCGGTCAACAGGCCAGGCTCAGCCAAGCCGCGCTGGAGACTCTGGCAGTCGTCGCATATCGCCAGCCCATATCTCGTGCTCGGATCAGTGCGGTGCGCGGTGTGAGTGTTGACGGGGTAGTGCGTACCCTGATGGCGCGCGGGTTGATCCGCGAAGTCGCGAGCGAGGAGCCGCGCGCAGCGATGCTGTTCGAGACCACAGAGGTCTTCTTGCAGCGAATGGGCATCAACGATCTGGACGAACTACCAGCCCTTGCTCCCTACCTACCGAGCAGTGATGTGTTGGATGACTTAGCAGCGGAAGGACTGGCGTGAGCGATCGGCGCAAAGGTAACAAGCCCGGACCGGGGGGTGGCCGTAAACCGTCCACGTCACACCATCCGCCGCGCAATCAGCCCCGTCGCGGTGGTGCAGGGGGCGCAGCCGCGCGAGGTGGTGCGCAGCAAAGCCAACCGGATGTGCACCACCCCGACGGCACCCGGCTGCAGAAGGTGCTCGCCGGAGCAGGGTGGGGCAGCCGGCGGGCCTGCGAACAGCTGATCGCGGCCGGCCGTGTCCAGGTCGACGACATAACGGTGCGCGAGCTGGGGGTGCGGGTGGACCCGGCGACCCAGGTCATCCATGTCGACGGCACCCGCGTAGTGCTCGACGACACCATGGTCTACCTCGCGTTCAATAAGCCGCTCGGGGTGGTGTCCACGATGAGCGACGAGCTGGGGCGGCCTTGTCTGGGCGACTACTTCGGGAACCGCACTGATCGCCTCTTTCACGTCGGCCGATTGGACGCCGAGACCGAGGGACTGCTGTTGCTGACGAACGACGGTGAGCTGTCGCACCGGTTGCAACACCCCTCCTATGAGGTGCCGAAGACCTACGTCGCACAGGTCCCCGGCCCCATGGCTCGCGACATCGGGAGACGACTGCGAGCGGGTATCGAACTCGAAGACGGGCATGTCAAGGTCGACAGCTTTCGCATTATCGACTCCCTACCCGGCAAGGCCATCGTTGAGGTGGTGCTGCATGAGGGCAAGAAGCACGTCGTGCGCCGCCTGCTGGAAGAGGTGGGACACCCGGTACTCGCTTTGGCGCGCGTCCAGTTCGGGCCGATTCGACTTGGTGAGATCAAGCCCGGGCGCTGGCGCGCGTTGACTCGGGAGGAAGTGGGCGGACTGCATCGCCAGACCCAGATGTGAGATCTGCCGACCGCTGAGATCCCCCACGCTGCGGGCTACAGGTGCCGGTGCTTGTCGGCGATAGGCTTGCGCGGTGTCGCCCTCGCCAGTGTCTGCCCCGATCACGGTCGCTATCGATGGACCGAGTGGCTCTGGCAAGTCGAGTGTCTCCAGGGCCGTGGCAACCGCGTTAGGTCTGCGGTACCTGGACACCGGAGCAATGTTCCGTGTGCTGACCTTATGGCGCCAGCGTCGCGAGGTTGAGCTCACGGATCGCGCGGCGGTGCGCGGCGAAGTCGAACGGATGCCGATGCTGATCGGCACAGACCCTGAGGATCCCGGGGTGTGGCTGGATGACCAGCGTGTCGACGCACACATCCGCACGGCTGCCATCAGTGCTCAGGTCTCTCACGTGGCCACCAATCCGGGGGTACGCACCGTGCTCGCGGCCCAGCAACGCGATCTGATCGAGCAAGCTCGCCGGGACGCGGGTGGCATCGTGGTCGAAGGCCGGGATATCACCACCGTTATTGCGCCGGATGCTGAGTGTCGCATTCTGCTCAGCGCTAGCGAGCAGGCACGGCTGGATCGGCGTAGCGCAGAGCTGAGCGCCCGAGGGGATCGCGCTCAGGCCGCTGCTGTGCACGACCAAGTCGTGCGCCGGGACCGCGACGACTCAACGGTCTCGCAGTTCATGACCCCGGCCAGCGGCGTCCATGGAATCGACACCTCCCTGCTGACGTTCAAGGAGTCGGTCGCTGCAGTCTTGGCGGTGGTGAATGCCCAAGGCGCCGCTGCTGAGAGCAGGACCGTGGACGACAACCCCACCGACCACACCACCACTGCAGATACACCGCATACCCCTGCTGGAGGAGCATCTCGATGACTGTGCCACCGGACCCCTCACCCAAGATTGCCGACTACGCCCACCCCGAACGGCTGGTCACCGTTCCGTGGCTGGTCGATCATCTCGACCACGAGGATGTCGTGGTCCTGGAGTCCGATGAGGATGTGCTCCTGTATGAGACCGGCCATATTCGAAGTGCCCACAAACTTGACTGGCACCTTGACTTGAACGACCCGGTCACCCGCGACTACGTCAATGGCGAGCGCTTCGCCGAGGTGATGGGGCAGCGCGGGATCGACCGAGAGACCACGGTGGTCATCTATGGCGACAAGAGCAACTGGTGGGCTGCCTACGCTCTATGGGTGATGACGCTGTTCGGGCACCCAGATGTGCGGCTGCTCGACGGTGGTCGCGCGGCTTGGTTGGCGGCTGGGCAGGAGATGACGACGGAGAAGGTCGACGCCGCTGTGGTCGACTACCCGGTCGTGGAGCGGGACGACAGTGGCGTCAGGGCCTTCAAGGACGACGTCTTGGCACATCTGGGAAAGCCGCTGGTGGACGTGCGCTCGCCGGGCGAGTTTTCCGGTGAGCTGCTGCACATGCCCGACTACCCTCAAGAGGGCGCTATGCGTGGCGGGCACATTCCAGGTGCTGCATCGGTGCCCTGGGCCCGAGCCGCCGCCGAGGACGGGACCTTTCGCAGCCGCGAGGAGCTCGCGGCCATCTACGAGCAGGAGCAGGGCCTGGACCCGGCCGATGACGTGGTCGCCTACTGCCGTATCGGTGAGCGCAGCTCGCACACCTGGTTTGTGCTGACCCACCTGCTCGGTTTTGATTCAGTGCGCAACTACGACGGCTCATGGACCGAGTGGGGCAACGCCGTACGAGTGCCGGTGGAGCGTTGATGAGTGAGCCTGACCCCGCTGCCCTACCGGCGGCGATGACTGAACTGGTCGAAGACTTCAACGCTGTCAGCGAGCCCGACCGCTTGCAGTTGCTGCTGGAGTTGAGCAAAGAACTACCGGCTCTGCCGGAGCGCTACGCCGATCATCTCGATGTGATGGAACGAGTCCACGAATGTCAGTCACCGCTGTTCTTGGCCGTCGAGGTGGGCGATGCGGCCAACGGCGGTGACCCACAACAGCGAGTAGTCCGGGTCTTCTTCGATGCGCCACCGGAAGCCCCGACGACGCGAGGTTTCGCTGGGATCCTGCACGAGTCTTTGGATGGGTTGAGCGCAGGTGAGGTATTGGCCGTGCCCGAGGACGCGCCATACCGCTTCGGTCTGGCTGCAGCGGTCTCGCCGCTGCGGATGCGCGGCATGATTGCGATGCTCTCGCGAATCAAGCGTCACGTGCGCGCGGCAGTGGAGCCCACATGAGCGCGTCCGACGCGGCTGGCGAACGCATCGAGACCGCGCTTCGCGCAGGCCTCACCGAATTTGAGCTGAGCGACGCGGATGTCGACTTGGTGGAGCGCCGCGGTGACGACGGCGACGCCGATCGGGGGCTGGCGCCGCCGTTGCCAGTGGTCGCGGTGGTAGGACGCCCGAACGTTGGCAAGTCCACCCTGGTCAACCGGATCCTTGGCCGGCGTGAAGCCGTTGTCGAAGATGTCCCGGGCGTTACCCGGGATCGAGTGTCGTATGCGGCTGACTGGTCCGGCAAAGACTTCACCGTGGTCGATACCGGGGGATGGGAAGTCGACGCGACCGGCATTCATCTGCGGGTGGCTGAGCAGGCCGAGGTGGCGGTGGATTTAGCTGATGCCGTCATGTTCGTGGTGGACGCAACGGTGGGGGCAACCGACACCGACGAAGCCGTCGTGAAGTTGCTGCGCCGATCGGGCAAACCTGTGGTTTTGGTGGCCAACAAGGTCGATGACGCACGTACCGAGGCCGACGCGGCGATGCTGTGGTCGCTGGGCTTGGGCCAGCCGTGGCCTGTCTCGGCGCTGCATGGGCGTGGCAGCGGCGACGTGTTGGATGCGCTCCTGGACGCCTTGCCTGCGACACCCTCAACAGCATTTGGTGAGCAGGTCGGGGGGCCTCGGCGGGTGGCGCTGGTGGGACGACCCAACGTGGGCAAGTCCAGTCTGCTGAACACATTGGCAGGCGCTGAGCGCGTCGTCGTCGACGACATCGCAGGCACCACCCGGGATCCGGTGGATGAGTTGATCGAGCTCGGTGATGACACCTGGAAGTTCGTCGACACCGCAGGTATCCGGCGTCGAGTGCACCAGACCCGGGGTGCCGACTTCTACTCCTCGCTGCGCACCCAAGCTGCCTTGGAGAAGGCGGAGGTGGCCGTCGTGCTGATCGATGTGTCCGAACCGATCGCAGAGCAGGACATCAGAGTTATCCAGCAGGTGATCGACGCCGGCCGTGCCCTTGTGGTCGCATACAACAAGTGGGACACCCTCGATGAGGAGCGCCAGCACTACCTGGAACGCGAAATTGAGCGGGAACTGGTCCAGATCACCTGGGCGCCTCGCGTGAATATGTCCGCCAAGACCGGACGGCACGTAGCCAAGTTGGAGCCCGCGCTGCGCCGCGCGTTGGAGTCCTGGGACTCGCGGATCCCGACCGGCAAACTCAACGCCTTCCTCGGCGAGGTCGTGGCCGGACAGCCACACCCGGTCCGATCGGGCAAGCAACCGCGCATCCTGTTTGCAACACAGGCCGACACCCGACCACCGCGGTTTGTGCTGTTCGCCAGCGGGTTCATCGAGGCGGGGTATCGCCGGTTCCTCGAGCGCCGACTGCGCGAAGAGTATGGGTTTGCCGGCACACCCATCGAGATTTCCGTGAGGGTGCGCGAGAAGCGACGACGTTGAGCGCTCCCGCGGGGTCGGGCGATTCGTAGCGGAGCGAGCCCATGGGATACGGTTCTCATCGCTTCTGATCGAGGCTTCGGGATGTGGCGCAGCTTGGTAGCGCACCTGACTGGGGGTCAGGGGGTCGCAGGTTCAAATCCTGTCATCCCGACGTTGTTGGCTGTGCCGCCATGAAGTCTTGGTCTGCCGCCATGGGATGGTGCAACGCTGACCAGAATTGGCCCGATCCGGCCGAGCATTGCCTATCCTGTGCAGGTGGACGGGGACGCCGAGGGCACGCGCGCAGCCCGCAAGGGCGAGGGCACAGCGCGCGTACCCCAGATCATGCCGCGGCGGCACGAATGGTTTACGGTGCCCAACATCATCTCCGGTCTCCGGCTGGTCGGCGTACCCATCTTCTTGTGGCTGCTGCTGATCGAGGCCGATGGTTGGGCCGTGCTGTTGCTGGTGGTTTCAGGCGTCAGTGACTACCTCGACGGCAAGATAGCCCGGCACTACGGACTGACCTCCAAGGTGGGGGCATATCTGGATCCCATCGCCGACCGGTTGTATATCGCATCGACGCTGCTCGGCTTCGGCCTGCGCGACGTCATACCGTGGTGGTTCGTTCTGCTTTTGGTGGCGCGCGATGCCTTCACCGCTGGGATGTATCCGGTGGCGCGCTCCTATCGCCTGCCCGCGCCACCCGTTCATTTTGTTGGTAAAGCCGCAACCTTCAATTTGTTGTACGCCTTTCCGTTGCTGCTGCTCGCCGAGCAAGACAATGTTTTTGGCACCATCGCCGAGCCTCTCGGGTGGGCCTTTGTCTGGTGGGGGACAGGTTTGTATTGGCTGGCGGCTCTGATCTACGCCGCACAAGTGGCGGATATGGTGCGACAACGGCGAAGACACTGGCAGGCGGTGGAAACATGAGGGTCCCGTGGCGCGCGCACTCACGTGAGCAGAGCGAACGAGACCCGGCCGCCTCGATGGCCCTGCTGGATGAGGTGTTGGACCGGCCTGTTGATCCGGGCTATCACACGGCGGCGGCCAGCAGAGTGGCGCATGGCGAGCCTGCCCAGACGAGTCTGCGCAGTCCACTGTTCGTGATTTCCCTGGCCCTGCTCGGCTTCTTGCTCAGCGTGGCAGCCGTTGACCTTCGGACCCCGGATCCACAGGACGCCGCTGAGCGCACCGAGCTCGCCGAGCGCGTCGAGGCGCAGTCTCGTGCGGGAGATGTCGATGCAGCACTCATCGATGAGCTGCGCGTTGATATCGCAGATTTGGAGGCACAGCAGGCCGGTGGCACGGGGACCGAGACGTCCAATCTCATCGCCGAGGTCGCGGAGCAGGCGGGCGGGGTGGCCTTGCGAGGACCCGGTGTCATTGTCACCGTGGACGATGCGCCCCGGGATGACTTGGAGCCGATTGCTGAGCCAGGTGCGATCTCCGACCGGGTACTTGCTGCCGACCTGCAAACCTTGGTCAACGGGCTGTGGGCACAAGGAGCTGAGGCGATCAGCATTAACGATCAACGACTCACCTCGACATCGTCCATCCGGTTTGCTGGAGAGGCCATTATTGTGGACTTCCGCGGGCTGAACCGTCCGTATGTTGTGCGTGCAATCGGGGACCCACAGGCCCTGAGAGACGAACTCGATTCCGGCGAAACCGGTGTCTATTTCGATGATGTCGTGAGCGAATACGGAATTGTGATCGAGTGGGAAGTGAATGACGACGTGGAAACACCAGCGGCTGAGCGCCTGACCACCCGGGTCGCTGCAGCCGATGTCAGCGGTAGCAGCCAATGATCCCGCTGATTGGTCTGGCCCTTGGCGTGGTGCTCGGGTTGGTGCTACAGCCGGAGGTGCCGCTATGGCTGGAGCCATACCTGGCGATCGCCGTCATTGCGGCACTCGATGCGGTCTTCGGTGGCATCCGCGCAGCCATGGAAGGCGTCTTCAATGATCGAGTATTTGTTATATCCATTGCATCCAACGTGGTGGTCGCTGCCCTCATTGTCTTTCTAGGGATTCAACTGGGGGTCGGTGCGCAACTCTCCACAGGGGTCGTTGTCGTGCTTGGGCTGCGCATCTTCTCCAATGTGGCCGCTATCCGCCGCCAACTCCTTGGGGCCTAAGTGGCGTCCTCAGAAGGCCAAGACCCGCGAGCAGAAGGCCAGAAGGAGATCTCCTCACCGGGCGTAGCGCCGCCCCAGGGCACCTCCAGGCCCAAACGGCGTGCAGCGTGGCGGCGCCTAGGCCATTTGAGTGGACTCAAGCTGACTAGGGGTCGGCTCCTGGCAGCAGGGATCACACTGTTGATCGGTGTGGCGTTGGTCGCGCAGGTGCAGAGCACTCAGGCCGATGACCTCGAAGAGCTGCGCGAGGAGGACCTCATCGCCCTGTTAGATGACGTCACCGTTCGCGCTGACAATCTGCAGGATGAGGTGCGACGCCTCGAGATGGACAAAGAGCGTCTGACACAGGGTGACGAGGCGGCAGCCGCTGAGGCCGCTCGGAGCCGGCTGGAGACCTATCAGATTCTCGCCGGAATTGTGCCGGTCGTCGGCCCCGGTGTGGAAGTGGTGGTGCGCGACCCGGACGACGGTTTGAGCACGACAGCGATCATCGACATGATTCAGGAGTTGCGCGACGGCGGCGCCGAGGCCGTACAGATCGGCGACGTTCGCGTGGTGGCGAGCACCTGGGTGGAGTTGCGCCGGGACACGCTAGTCGTTGATGGCACGACTGTGCCCGAGCCGTACACGGTGTTGGCGATCGGTGACTCGCACACGCTGGCGGGTGCCCTGGCCATACCCGGCGGCTTCACCGACAACGTCCGTCGTGGGGGAGGTGCGGTCGACGTGGCCGAGCGCGAGCAGGTGAGGGTGGACGCGTTGCACCAGCCACAGACACATCAGTACGCTCAGCCTGTGCCGTAGGGCAAATGCGGATATGTTTCACCACTACCCGCCACGCAGCGGCGGGGTAACACTTCTTGAGGAGACGCATGAGCGAGTTGGAGTACCCCGATGACCTGCGCTACAGCACCGAGCACGAGTGGGTGCGGGAGCAAGGTGATGGCGTGGTGCGTGTAGGGATCACTTCCTACGCCCAAGACGCGCTGGGGGACGTGGTGTATGTCAGTTTGCCGGAGGTCGGTGAGTCTTTGGCCAAGGCAGACGCGTGCGGCGAGGTCGAGTCCACCAAGTCGGTCAGCGATCTCTATGCCCCGCTGGCAGGTGAAATCACGGCGGTGAACGAGGCCCTCGACGCCACCCCCGAGGTGATCAACACCGATCCCTATGGCGAGGGCTGGATGTATGAGCTGAAGTTGGCAGATGCTGAGGCGCTGGATGACCTGATGGATGTCGAGGGGTACCGCGAGCACGTCAACTG
>JBATUU010000003.1:0-8179 GCA_049671385.1 Ornithinimicrobium sp.
CCTCCAGCCCCGAGGGCACGTCGACGGCGAAGGCTGTCAAGACACGCTCGCACCCTGCTTCCCGGGCCTGCGCTGCGGCATCGCGCCCGAGGAAGTCGCCTTTGGTGAGCGCGACAAAAGGCCCCAAGCCTGCTTCGTAGGGGCTATAGACCGGGCGATACTCACTGGCCCACGCCCCGTAGGACTTCTCCAAACGCAGCGAGTTCAACGCATACCCACCGAAGAGACCGACCCCGAACTCGGCTCCCGCCTCCAGCAACCGGTCATACAGCGGCGCGAGGTGTGCGGTGTCGACCCACATCTCGAAACCCAGATCGCCGGTGAACGAGATGCGCCCCACCAGAGCGGGGACGGTGTCGAGATTCATCGATCTGATGTCCAGCAAGGCAAAAGATGAGGCCGATACGTCAGCATCGGCGACCTTCGCCAGCACGTCCCGGGCGTGCGGGCCGGCGATAGAGAGCCCGCACAGGTTGGCCCCCAATGACCGGTAGTGCACCGAACCGTCGGTGGGCAGGTGGGCGTCAAACCATCGTTGGTGGTACTCCTGCGCCGCCCCGGAGCCGAAGACCATGAAGCGCTCAGGCCCGTCGCTGCGTCCTGCCGGAGGCAACGATGCCACGGTGAAGTCGCCGATCAGCCGCCCTTGCTTGTTCAGCAACGGTGAGAGTGCGATCCGCCCGATCGGGGGTATGCGGTTGCTCAGGATCGAGTCGAGGAAGGCTCGTGCGCCCGGGCCCGCGAACTCATACTTCGCAAAGTTGGTCGTTTCGATGATCCCGACGCGCTCGCGCACGGTTGCGCATTCGCGAGCCACCGCGTCGAACGCGTTGGAGCGACGCAGCGTCAGCTCCTCGGCGGGCTTCGCGCTCCCTTCGGCAAACCACAAAGCGTGCTCATGGCCCGCTGAAACCCCCCAGAAGGCACCGGCGGCGTCAAGCCGGTCATAGATCGGCGACGTCGCGACCTTGCGGGCCGCCGGCAGCTGCTCGTTGGGATAGGCGATACGAAAGCGGCGCCCGTAGTTTTCGATGACTTTCGCGTTGGTGTATGCCGGTGTGGCCCATGGGCCGAATCGGGCCACGTCCATGCCCCAGACGTCGAATCCGGGATCGCCGGTGGTGATCCAGTTGGCCAGGGCAAGGCCGACCCCACCACCTTGGCTGAGCCCAGCCATGACGCCACAAGCCACCCAGTGCCCCGGTTGCCCCCGGACCGGACCGATCAGTGGGTTGCCGTCAGGGGCGAAGGTGAACGGTCCGTTGATGACGGTCTTGATGCCGACCCGACCGAAGATCGGGAAGTGATCAATGGCCCGTTCGAGGTTTTCGGAGATGCGGTCCAGATCGGGCTTGAGGAGTTGGTGGCCGAAGTCCCACGGGGTCGTCTTCGGTGACCACGGCACTCCGTTGGGTTCGTACGTGCCCAAAAGCAGCGCCTCGCCCTCTTTGCGCAGGTAAACCTCGCCGCCGAAGTCCATGGCGTGAAAGATCGGAACGTCGGCTAGCTCGGGCACAGCCTCGGTGATCAGGTAGTGGTGTTCCATGGCCTGAACCGGCAGTTCAAGCCCGTTCATCCGGCCCACCTCTCGGGCCCACAGACCGCCAGCGTTGACGAAGTGTTCACAGGTGATGCTGCCCTTGTCGCCGCAGTCCAGGCGCCAGGTGCCGTCGGTGAGCTGAGTAATCGACTCAACTCGCGTATGCAACTCGACCTGAGCACCCGCGATCCGCGCGGATTTGGCGTAGGCGAGAGTCACGCCGGTGGGGTCGACGTTGCCCTCGAACGGGTCGTACATGGCGCCGGCGAAGTACTTCTCATCCATGATCGGCAACATTGTCTTGGCCTCGGCGACACTCAGCATCTCGGTGTCCAGGCCGAGGTACTTGTTGCGGGCGTGCGCCATCCGCAGCCAGTCCATCCGTTCGTCGGTGTCCGCCAAGATCAGACCACCGGTGAGGTGCACCCCGCAGTCGATGCCGGAGATTCGCTCAATCTCGGCGTACAACTCCACCGTGTATTTCTGCAGTGCAGCAACGTTCGGGTCGCCGTTGAGGGTATGCATCCCACCGGCGGCGTGCCAGGTCGAGCCGGAGGTCAACTCTGAGCGTTCCAACAAAACAACGTCGGTGATCCCTGCCTTCGTGAGGTGGTAGAGCACGCTGGCGCCCACCACGCCTCCGCCGATGACCACAACGTGGGCGGAACTCTTCATGACGTACTCCTGGGTGTCGCTCGGGCGATGAGTCGTGGAAAGGGAGAACTCGTGGTCAGAAGTCGGTGACGACGCCACCCTCGGCAACGCGGCGGGCGACAAAGTCATCGATCTCTTCGAGGACCGCGGCATCGATCGCCGGCTGGGTGTAGGTCTCCAAGAACTCTTTGACCAGGCGGGTGGCGTGCTGCTCTGAGGTCGGGCTACCTGCCTCTTCCCACGATTCGAAGTTGCGCCAATCCGAGATCATCGGCGAGTAGAACGCGTCGCGGAAGCGGTCTTGTGTGTGCTGCACGCCGAAGAAGTGCCCGCCGGGCCCCACCTCGGCGATGGCCTCGACGGCCAGGCTGGCGTCGTCGACCACGATGGGATCCAGGTACACCGACACCATCTGGATGAGATCGGCGTCCAAGATCATCTTCTCGTATGAGGCGCGCAACCCGCCCTCCATCCAGCCCGCTCCGTGCATGACCAGGTTGGCTCCGCCGAGGATTGCGCCCATCAGTGAGAACGAGCTCTCGTATCCGGCTTGGGCATCGACGGCGTTGGCGGCGCAGACGTTCGAGGACCGGTAGGGCACGCCTACGCGCCGAGCGAGCTGCCCGCCGACCATGGCTGCCTTCATGAACTCAGGTGTGCCGAAAGCCGGCGACCCCGACTTCATGTCGACGTTGGAGGTGAAGCCCCCATAGACCACGGGTGCGCCCGGGTTGACCAACTGGGTGAACGCGATACCCGCGAGCGCTTCGGCGTTTTGCTGCACCAGGGCTCCGGCCACCGTCACTGGCGCCATCGCGCCGGCCAGGGTGAACGGCGTGATCACGACCGCTTGATTGCGGGGGGCGTACTGCAAGATGCCTTCCAGCATCGGCGCGTCATAGCGCAGCGGCGAGCTGGCGTTGATGATCGTGTGCACCGACGGTTGCGTGTCGAGCGTGGCGTGATCGACACCTCGGGCGATCCGCACCATCTCCAGGCAGTCGATGTTGCGCTGCGCACCAAGGCTGTAGACGTGCGGCACTTTGTCGGTCAGGACGAGCATCGAGCGCGTGGCATGCAGGTGGCGGATCGAGGCGTGGATGTCGGTGGGTTCGACGGGGTATCCGCCGGTGAGGTGGACGGTGTTCAACGCTTGGGCGAGCCGCAGCAGGTTCTCGAAGTCCGCCTTGTTACCTTCGCGTCGCCCCCCCGCGGCATCCCCGACATACGGTGGGCTGGCCACAGCGGTGAAGGCCACGGAGTCACCGCCCATGCGCACGTCGTGTGCGGGGTTGCGCGAGTGCAGAGTGAACTCGCTCGGGGCCTTGGCTATAAGGGAGTCGATAAGCTCGGGTTCGAATCTCACTCGATCACCCTGCAGATCCGCTCCCGCTTCGACCCACAGCTTCTTCGCCGCCGGGTGCAGGAAGTCGATGCCGGTTTCTTTCAGAACTCGCAGTGACGCGGCGAAGATCGACTCGAGTTGATCGTCGGAGACGGCTTTGACAGGTCCGATGCTGCGGGTCGGCTGACGGAACGGCGGCTGCTCGGGGGCTTTGTGGCCGCGGTCGCGTGATCGACGACGCCCGCGCTCACCGCGCGAAGTGGAAGCTGGCTCGGTTGCTTCGCTGATCGTCATCGCTTACTTATCCAACTTCTTTCAGGAGGGGTGTGCTGCGCGCCTGCCACGCGCGGGAGAGTCGTTGAGTGGCGTCGAGGAGGACGCCCTCCACCATCGAAGCCGAACTCTCTGAAGGGAATCGATACGAGGGCCCGTAGGCATAGAGCAAGGCGATGGCCACCGCATCGGCGTCCAGCACCGCCACCACGGCGCTGGTCAGTCCCTCCACGTAATGACCCTCGCTCCACCACACCCCGCTGCTGGGGCGCTGAGCGATGCACTGGGCAAGCTCGGGCCGCTCGGGGTGCCGCTGAAGAAACGCTTGTTGCTTGGCCTTGGGCCATGTCGAGACCACCGCATACCCAGCGGGGCCATCAGCAAGCGGCCAGCGCGTCCCTTCCCAGTTCTCGGCCTGCACGGGCCGGGGGACGTCGACCTGCTCCACGGTGACGTTCTCCTCGCCCATGACCACGGAGAGGGCTACGGCCTCGTTCAATCGAAAGGCCATCTCCTCTAGATAGGGCCGGGCATATTCACGCAATCGAGGCTCGCCTCGCTGAGATGCAGCCATCCCACCGATGGTCGACCCGAGGTAGTAGACGCCGTCATTGTCTCGGCGCAGTGCGTCGAGTCCTTCGAGGGTGCCCAAGAGTCTGGCCGTCGTCGAGGTGGGCAATTCGGCCGCCGCGGCGAGATCCACCAGACCGCGCGGCTCATGAGCAACCTCGCTCAGCAGCGAGATCGCGCGCTCAACACTCTTTACACCGGCCATACCACGGCATATGTTACCGCTATACGGGAAACTGTCTATAGATTCCCGCCTTATGGGAAATAGCCATCGTCGCACGGCTGGCCGAAGGGATGCACGTGAGTGAGGTTGCAGGTGATGTCGCGTCCGTCGATGAAGGTGTAGGCGATGCCGATGTCATCATCATCGGCGCCGGCGTCATCGGATCTGCCTTGGCGTACGAGCTAGCCAGGCGAGGGCACCGGACGCTCAACATCGACGCGCTGCCCAGTGCTGGTTACGGCTCCACCAGTTGCTCCAGTGCCATCGTTCGCTTCAGTTACTCCACGTTGCAGGGCGTGGCCATGTCGTGGGAGGCGCTGCACTACTGGCGCAACTGGTCGGCATACCTCGGCGGTCACGACGACTCGCCACTGATCGAGCTCGTTACGTGCGGCATGGCGTTGCTCGACACCGGCGCAGGCTTGGCCACCAAGGTGCAGCCCCACTTCGATGCCCTCGGGGTGCCGTATGAGTACTGGGATGCCGAGGAATTGGCGCGGCGGGCTCCCGCACTCGACGTACGCAGCATGGGCGAGCCGTCGCCAGTGGATTCCGAGGACTTCTGGTCTGAGCCGGGTGACCCCATCCCGGGGGCGGTATGGATGCCGGATGCGGGCTACGTGAACGACCCCCAACTCACGGCCCGCAATGTGGCGCAGGCTGCAGCGCGTCACGGTGGCTCCTTTCGCTTCGACTCGCGGGTGGTCGCCATTGACCAGTCCCACGGCCGCGTCGAAGGGGTCACGCTTGACGACGGCACGCGCCTGCGGGCCCCGGTGGTAGTCAATGTAGCTGGGCCCGACTCTGCCCGGATCAATGACTTGGCTGGCCTGAGCGGATCGATGGCGATCAGCACTCGTCCCATGCGCCAAGAGGTGCACCACCTGCCCTCCCCCGTCGTCAACGGCAGCCCCATCGAGCACCTCCTGGTCGATGAACAGACCGGCATCTATATGAAGCCCGAAGCTGGCGGCATGCTGGCCATCGGCTCCCTGGAGCCGGCGTGTGATGAGTTGGAGTGGCTGGACGCGCCCGATGACTACCGCGGCACCGTGACGAGTGAGGGCTGGGAGCGCCAGACGCTGCGCCTGGCTCGCCGCGTACCGGACCTGCAGATTCCGAACAAACCGTTAGGCATTGTCGGCATCTACGATGTCGCCGAAGACTGGATCCCTATCTATGACTGCACCGACCTGCCGGGGTTCTACGTTGCGATCGGCACCTCGGGCAACCAGTTCAAGAACGCGCCGCTGGCGGGGCATGCAATGGCCGAGTTGATCGAAGCAGTCGAGGGCGGGCACGACCACGATGCTGACCCGGTGAAGGTCACCGGCCGTTACACCGGCACCACCATCGACCTTGGATTTTTCTCGCGCAATCGTGAGATCAACCGGAATAGCTCGTTCTCGGTGTGCGGATGAAGCCTGCACACTGCCCCGACGTCATCACTCACAGGAGAGCACCTCATGACCGACGACGATCTAGACCTGAGCACGTTGGAGACCGAAGAGCTCGTCGAGCAGATGCACGATGACCTGTATGACGGCATGGCCGATGAGATCGCCGCCGGCACTCGCATCCTGCTGCAGCGCGATTGGTCGCCACAGCGGGTGCTCAACGACGCGTTGGTGGAAGGTATGCGGATCGTCGGCGTGGATTTCCGGGACGGCATCCTCTTCGTCCCCGAAGTGCTGCTGGCGGCAAACGCGATGAAGGCCGGTATGGCGATCCTGCGCCCACTGCTGGCTGAAACCGGGGCGGCGTCGGTGGGCAAAGTCGTGATCGGCACCGTCAAGGGCGACATTCATGACATCGGCAAGAACCTGGTGGCGATGATGCTGGAAGGGGCGGGCTTCGACGTTATCGATATGGGAATCAACAACGACGCACAGGCTTATCTCGATGCGCTTGAGGAGCATAAGCCAGACATCTTGGGCATGTCGGCGCTGCTGACCACCACGATGCCGTACATGAAGGTTGTCGTTGACGCGATGGTCGAGCGCGGAGTGCGCGGTGACTACATCGTGCTGGTCGGCGGGGCACCGGTGAACGAGGAATTTAGCGTTGCCGTCGGTGCCGATGCTTACTGCCGGGATGCGGCAGTCGCCGCCGAGATGGCCAAGGACATGGTGCTTGCCCGCAAAGGCGCCGACCATGCCGCGCCGATGGCGAACGCCGCGGGTTAGTCGGCGCTCATGAGTCTTGGTAGTCGCCCGTGAGTCGCCGGCGCAGCACGGGACCACAGCTGACGGTGATCTGGTGGCAGGACATGCCCGGTCAGGTCGTGGCCCGCGACGGCGAGCGCAAACACACGATCGCTTTGCCGCTGCGCTTTGAGAAAGCCATCCACCGCGCGGCTGTTGGCAGAGGTCAGGCCGGGACCGCGGCCTTCGTTGCTGGGTGGCGGCGCGAGAGCCGGCAGTGCTCACCCGACCTCGAAAGTGAAGTCGCAGCAACAGTGGCTCAGATCGACAGCGACTTCGACGATGCTCGGCTCGAAGCACTGATCACGATCACCCGCTCAGCGCGCGTGCCCAACCATCCACTCCCCCATCGATAGGCGCCGCACTATGACCGACACGCTCCTCAGCTCAGCGACCCGCGAAGTCGTCATCGGCTATGACCGACCCTTCGCGATCATCGGCGAACGCATCAACCCCACCGGCCGCAAGCTGTTAGCCGAAGAGATGAAGGCTGGCGACTACAGCCGTGTGGAGTCCGATGCCGTGGCCCAGGTCGCAGCAGGCGCGGCGATCCTCGACGTCAACGCAGGCATCCCGTTGGCCGACGAGCCCGCAATCCTGGCTGAGGCGATCCGCCGGGTGCAGGCGCTGGTTGAGGTCCCACTCTCGATTGACTCCTCGATTGTGGCCGCGCTCGAAGCCGGACTCGCGGTCTATCAAGGCAAGGCCTTGGTGAACTCGGTCACTGGCGAGGAAGACCGCTTGGAGTCGGTCTTGCCGCTCGTGGCCAAGCACGGCGCGGCAGTCGTGGCGATCACTAATGACGAGAACGGTATCAACGAAGACCCGGATGCGCGCTTCGAGGTCGCCAGGATGATCGTCAACCGAGCGGCCGATCACGGCATTCCTGCGAGCGACATCGTGGTCGATCCGCTCGTCATGCCGATCGGGGCGATTGGCTCGGCGGGGCGTCAGGTGCTGGCACTGGTGCACCGGCTCCATTCCGAACTCGGCGTGAATACGACCTGCGGCGCGTCCAACATCAGCTTCGGCCTGCCCAACCGGGCCACGATTAACGCTGGCTTCTTGGCGATGGCTGTGGGGGCTGGGCTGACATCAGCGATCACCAACCCCCTGGAGCCCGAGGTGCGCTCGATGCTGCGCGCCGCTGATGTGCTGACCGGCAACGACGCCAACTGCACCATGTGGATCACCCACAACCGCCCGCCCGATTCTGTGGAGCAGGGCGCTCCGCGTCGGCGCACCAACCGCCGAGCGGCCCGCACCGCTGCCAGCGTGTAGCGCAGGCAGCGATGGCACAGCGTGAGGCCCGCGGCAGCGGCCTGTCGGAGGTCTTCTTCATGCCTTCGGGTCGCCGCGGCGTCGTGACG
>JBATUU010000004.1:0-3288 GCA_049671385.1 Ornithinimicrobium sp.
CGCTGATCCTTTTCCTCTTTATCGCCGCCGACCTGGTGCCTCGTGTCCTGCTGCGTCGACGTGAACACGGCGGTGTCCGTGCCGCCTTCAAGGAGGTCGTCGCCGAGCGCTGGCCGCTGCAACGCCTCGTGGTCGTGTTGATCGCGCTCGCCAGTTTCTATGTCACCTACGTGGGCTACCGCAACCTCAAGAGTTTCTTGCCGCCTGCTCGGATCCAGTCCGAGGATATGTTGCTGCGCGAGAGCGACCAACTGCTCTCCTTCGGCGCAAACCCAGCCGAGGTGCTGCATACGGTGCTCGGCACGGGCGTATCCGCTCATGTGTTGTCGTGGGTCTACATCTCGTTCTTGTTCTTCGTGCCGATCTCACTGGCGGCCATGCTGGTCTGGTCCAAGAACGTCAGCTTGGGCCTGTGGTACACCACCGCGCTCTGCTTGAACTGGGCGCTCGGCACCGCCTCCTACTACCTGCTCCCAGCGCTGGGACCATTCGCTGTTCGTAGTTGGGACTACGCCGACCTTCCGGTGACTGGCGTGAGCCGATTGCAGCGGGGTATGTCGAACGGTCGCGCCAACGTGATCGATGACCCGTTCGCCACCAACTCGGTGCAGAGCATCGCCGCTTTCGCCTCGCTGCACACGTCGATCATCTTCACTGCGGCGCTGATCGTGCACCTGGCGGGCTTTCCGAAGGTGTTGCGCGTGGCGATGTGGGTCTTCATGGCGTTGACCCTGATCTCGACCATCTATTTCGGCTGGCATTACATCATCGACGACATCGCCGGCTTGGTCATCGGCGCGGGCTCGGTCGCGGCGGCTTGGTTCGCGACCCGCAATGCGGCCAATCCGTTGAAACCTGTCAGACCGGAGGCCGGTGCTGAGCTGGCCACCAGTCGCTGATCACATCTACGGCACATAAGGTCATCTGATGGCTGGTGGACTAGTTGCGCTCCTTGACGATGTCGCGGCGATTGCGCGCATAGCGGCGGCATCCGTCGACGACATCGGCGCCGCTGCTGGTCGGGCGGGCGCCAAAGCAGCCGGCGTGGTGGTGGACGATGCAGCAGTCACACCCCGTTACGTGCATGGTTTCGCTGCCGAGCGGGAACTGCCGATCATCAAGCGCATCGCGATCGGCTCGATCCGTAACAAGCTGCTGTTCATCCTCCCGGCGATCTTGTTGCTCAGTCAGTTCGTGCCCTGGCTGCTGACTCCCATCTTGATGCTGGGCGGGACGTACCTCTGTTTTGAGGGTGCCGAGAAGATCTACGAGAAGGTCAGCGGACACTCGGCGGCCAAGCATGAAGAGCCGAAAGCCATGCAAGATCCCGAGAGCGAAGAGAAGATGGTCAAGGGGGCCATCCGCACAGACTTCATCCTGTCAGCAGAGATCATGGTGATCTCGCTCAACGAGGTCGCGGACGAGCCGTTCATCTCCAGGGCGATCATCCTGATCGTCGTCGCGATCTTCATCACCGCGTTGGTCTACGGCGCGGTAGGGCTGATCGTCAAGATGGATGACATCGGCCTGAACCTCGCGCAGCGAAGTTCTGCCGGGGCCCAGAAGATCGGGCACGCGCTGGTCGCTGCGATGCCAAAGCTGATGACCGGCCTGACGGTGGTCGGCACCGTCGCCATGTTGTGGGTGGGCGGGCACATCTTGCTGGTTGGAGCCGATGAGCTCGGCCTCACCGCGCCATACGACATCGTTCATCACGCTGAGGAGTGGGTCCACGATGCAACTGGTGCCCTTGGCGGATTCTTGGCCTGGCTCACGAACACCGCGGCATCAGCGGTCATCGGGCTTCTCGTCGGGGCGGTTGTGGTGCTGGTGATGCATTTGATCCCCCGCAAGTCCACGGCCGACGCTGCGCACTAGAGCCGTCTCAGCCGCCCTCGGCGGCTGTCTTCACGGACTCGGCGAACGCCTCGAAAGACTCGGTGAGGTCTGGGATGACCTTCATCATCAACGGGGCCAGAGGGCCGGTGAACTCCTCAGTCATCGAGAACTCCGTTGCGCCGTTCGCCCTGTTCAGCGTGTAGGTCCGGGTGCCCTGAAACAGCCGCAGCGGCATGCCGTCGGTCCAGACCATGCGATCCGGCGCGGACAGCTCGCTGACGGTCAGCGTGAACGTTCGCTTCGGGCTCGCTGTTGAAACCAACGAGACTTTGCCACCTTCGACAATCTTGCCACGGGCCTCCAGGACGGCCCTGTTCCACTGCGGGTAGGCCGAGATGTCACTCAGCAGCTCCCAAACGCGCTGCTGGGGTGCCGAGATGGTGCGCCTCGCCCGGTAGCCACGTGCCATCACAGTGCCCGCATCCGGTTGTTGCGTGCATTGTGCTCGACCTCGGCTAGCCCGAGCACCTCCAGCACCGGCGGTACATAGTTGCCGAACCGGCCTCGCAGTCCCTTCTTGAGGCCATACCATCCGCCGACCGGGTTGTCCTCATCGCGGCCCCACGCCTCCACCGTGCCCTCGGCGGCTGTCTTTTGCTCATCGGCGTTGCCCAAGGGAACCCAGTCACCGCGAGCGAGCAGCATTGCGTGGAGGTCCTCGACGCAGCGTAGGTGGTAGCGCAACTGCGTCGCTCCCACCTGCACCACAAGCGCTGGCGGGGATGCGTCTGGATCGCGGTGCACTTCGAACTCGGACTTGCCGGGGGGCGTCAGCAAGATCCATGGGTCTTCACTTGTGCCTGTGCCTTCAATGGGTGTGGTGTTCATGTCTTCCAGACAACCACCTAAAGATGACATCTATTGTCATCTTCTACGAGATCGTTGAAACTCAGGTATGCGGGCGGGTCGACTGGTCTCGGTGATGCTGATCTTGCAGCGTCGGGGACGGGTGACCGCGGCACAACTGGCGGCCGAGCTGGAGGTGAGCGAGCGGACGATCCTGCGCGATCTGGATGAATTGTCCGGCGCCGGGGTGCCGGTGTATGCAACTCGCGGCCGCGGTGGTGGATTTCAACTGTTGGAGCCGGGACAGTCACTGCCGGGTCCTGATCAGTGGCGGCCTGGCCAGCGACGCGCTGGCCGTAGCGAGCGAGCCGTGGTCCGCATCTCCGAGCATGGTCGTCGACTCGCTGCTGTCACCGGCGTGCTGCAGCCCTTGCGTGTGCGTCGTGTTGTCGGGGTGGATGAGCGGGGATGGTCGCAGGCGACTTTTCGGGTTCACTCTCGGGAGGCGGCCGCCATCGATGTGCTCTCGCTCGCGCCAGAGATCGAGGTGCTGGAGCCTCTACGGCTTCGCAACCTGGTAGCCGAACGAACTCGGCGCAGCGC
>JBATUU010000005.1:0-13633 GCA_049671385.1 Ornithinimicrobium sp.
CTGCTCGGGAGGGATGTCGCCGCGCCGGCGCGCCCGAGAGCGCAGAGCTGTAACCGCGCTGCGGATCGCTGCGGTGCGGCGAGCCTCGGTCGGGGCCGGAGCCGCGGTCTGTCACGACTGGAGCACCTCGGGCTGATGCATCGCGGGTATGGCGCAGAGGTCGACATCGAAGGGCAGAACATCAGGTGACAGTGCCTGGGCTCGCGCTGCGCGAGCGGTCATCCGGCGCATGTAGTGGCGTCGGCACAACACCTCATACTCAATGGCCCCAGGATCGCCACCATCACCACCACGAGCATCCCCAGAGTCGCCCACATCGCCGACCACCACCTGCTCCCCGTGGATCACCATGTGGCCATCGACGGAGCGAGCATTGTGTGTTGCGGTGCGCCCGCACCAACACAGTGCTCGGACTTGAAGCACCTCGGTGCGGTCAGCCAACTCGATCAGGCGGGCCGACCCGCCGAAGAGCTTGGTGCGGAAGTCCGAGGTGATGCCGAACGCGTAGACATCGATGCCCATCTCATCCGTGAGGCGAGCGAGTTGATCGATCTGCTCGGGGGCGTAGAACTGCGCCTCGTCACAGATGAGATAGTCGATCCTGGCTCCGCTACTGGCGCGGCCCACGATCTCGTCCCAGAAGTTCGTCGTGCTGGTGACGACCAGGGCCGGGTGGGTCAGGCCAAGTCGCGAAGACAGCACCGTGTCGCCTGCACGATCATGCTGCGAGAACAGTAGCCCCACCCGGCCACGGGCGGCGTGATTGTGATTCATCTGCAATGCAAGGGTGGACTTGCCGCAGTCCATCGTCCCCGTGAAGAAGATGAGCTCAGCCACGCCGCAAAGTCTACGGAAAGGGCACCTTGAATCGGCTCAGGCTGGCAGGTGCAGGAGCGGGATTTTGGTCTCCGCGTCGCTCATCGATCCATGGTGGCCTAGGAGTTGCAGAAAGGCCGGCCGGCAGCTCCGGGAGTCAAGCACGGTGTACTGCCCCGTCATCACGACGACGAGATCACCGATCCGTGATCTGTTGTTATCGAAGACGGGGCCAAACCAACCTTCTGCGATCGCTTCGTCGCGGCTCGCGATGATTGCGGCCTCCCCCATGGTCGCCCTCCAACGCGTCGTGACGTCCTCGGCAGCGCCCGGCTCGCAGAACACGTGCGCCGCCCGGGGGTCACCACCCACCAAGCGCACGCCGTCGGCAAGGTCGGGGTCGGTGGCCACGTCGAAGCGCAATGCGTGTGGGGCCTCGATCATGCCGTGGTCGGCGGTGACGGTCAGGGATGTGCCCGGCGGCATACCGGCTGCGATCTCGCGCACGATCTGGTCCGCGTTCTCCACGCTCTCGCCCCACGGCAACGAGTCGGGTCCGAAGCCGTGTCCGGCTTTGTCGACCTCGTCGATGTAGAGGTAGATCAATGTAGGTCCCTTGGCCTGGCGCAGCGCGTGCAGCGTCGCTGCGACCCGTTGATCGCTCGTGGCGGCACCGACAAAGCTGCCCCCGTGCAACGCGACTCGGGTCAGACCAGATCCCTTGAATGCGGGCCGCGAGACTGTGCTGACCGCCACACCTGCCTCAGCCGCGGTGTGGAGCAAGGTGGGCTTGGGTTGGTATGCAGCGGGGTCTGGTCCACCCTCCCAGGTCAGGTGGCTGAAGAGGTCGAGGCCGTCCGGCGTGGGGGCGAGGGTGCCGATCACGCCGTGTTGGCCAGCGCTCAGGCCGGTGCCGAGGCTCGTCAGGCTGGTGGCGGTCGTTGAGGGAAAGCCACAGCGTAGATCCGGGGCGGCCGATCCCAACCGGCGCAGAAACGGAGCGTGACCGCTGCGCCGTCGCAACTGTTCTTCGCCGAGACCGTCGATGAGTGCCACCACGGCGGCGCGGGCTGGTGGGAGGGTGACGATCGGCCTTCCGGACTCCTCACCCGATGCCACCGGGTGGCCGATCGAGGCTAGAGCCGCGGGCAGGACATCCGCGATCGTGGCTGTGTACGGCGGGAAGTACCAGTCCGCTACGGTCACCGCCCGAGCCGGGAGGACAGGTGCCGGGCGAAATTCAACGCGCTAGCCAGGGCCTGCTCGCCCTCTGAGTCTGCGGCGATCCGCAGCGAGATGTCATCGCCGGCGACCGTGCCCTCATACCCGTGGTCGCCTTCGCACGCGGGATCTGCGCACGAGGCCGGCACCAGGTCGAGGCGCGAGACGGCCCCCCACCCTAGGGTGAGGGTGACCGCACGACCGGCCAGAGCGCCGGTATAGGTATCGGGCTCGGGGATGACATGGGTCACCATCACCCCACGGACCGCGCTCAGCGGAACGACTTCTGTCGTCACGGTGGCGACGTGTTGATGCCCGGGCTCGGCCGATTCGTGGTCGTCGGCGTGCCCGATGATCAGGCGCTGCCCTGTGAGCGCCAGGACGGTCATGTGTCGGCGCACGGCCTCGGCGTCAAAGGTCATCTCCTGGTGGACCAGGTGCGCCAGCACGGAGTCGGGCCCAACTGCTTCGGCCACGACGTCGCTGACCAGGGCCGGCAGGTAACCGGCCTTCTCGATGTCGACGCGCAGCGCGTCCGGGAGTACTAAGACCGGTCGTGACGTTGCCATGTGCTTCATCTTCGCATCTTCGGCTCACCCGAGCGGTTCAGCCGTGGGGTCGTCGATAGCGCGGCTGAGGGCCCGTCGTTCGGACTCCGCGCGCGCCACCGCAGGTCGCAGTTGCAGGGTTGCACCGAGCACAGACACCCCGGCGGCGTGAGCGATGACCGGGTTCAGCCGCGCAGACGCAATCTCCGGGTGATCATCGGCCAGCGTGGACATCCGGGCAATCAGGTCGTGCAGCGCTGCCTGATCGACACTGTCGGCGCCGCGGTAGCCGTGCAGCAGCGGAGCAACCTTGATGCCGGTCATCATGTCGTCGATGTCGGTGGTCCGCAGCGGCGGAAAGCCATAACTGATGTCCCCCAGCAGGTCAGCCGGGATACCCGCGACCCCAAAGCTCACCACTGGGCCAAAGAGGGGGTCCTCGGAGGTGTGTACCTGCACCGCGGTGCCCTGCGGGGCAGCGGCTTGGACAACGACAGCGTGCCTCCCATCCCTCATCAGGTGATCGAGGTCGGCGTTCAGCAAGTCGGTCACGAGGTCGCGGTATGCCACCACGCAGGCCTCGGGTGAGGCTATGCCGGTCCGAACCCACCGCCGCCCTGGTTCATGACTCAACTCCGGTGCAATGGCCTTAACGACCACGGCTTGATCCAGTCGGGCGGCGGCCCTCTTGGCCTCTTTGGATGTGCTGACCAGGTGCCTGGGCCACAGGTCGATGCCGTAGGCGGCGAGCAGCGTCTGGGATTGTTCATCATCGAGTTGGCCGCCGCCGGGATGGGCCGTGAGAAAACTCTCGATGACGTCATGCGCAGTGCGCCGGTTCACCCCGTGCGCCTGAACGGGCCAACCGTGCTCTCGCATCCTCCATTGAGCGTGGCGGGTCACCGCGGCGAGCGTGCGCACCGCGTCTTCAGGCATGGGGTAGGTCGCCAGGTCGGGATGTGAGGTGCGGTAACCGAGAAAGGTCGTCACGCACGGCTTATCGTGGCTGGCGATGACCTCAGCGACCATCTGCAGCACGGCTTCATCGAGTCCTTGGGCGCCGATCGGCGGGGCGAAGCAGGTGACGACCGAATCCACATCGGGGCTCTGCAGCGCACGCTCGATCGCTGCCACGAAGGTGTCGGCGGCGTCGGGTCGGGCCGCAGCACTCCCTGTCCTGATGTGCTGACTGGAGATGTCGTCACTGGACGTCGTCGAGGCCACGGTCAAGTGCCAGGAGACACAGGCCTGGGCGGCGAGAGCGGCGAGCGGTGCCGAGTTGCTGACAATGGCGACTCGCCGGCCCCTCGGCAGCGGCGAGCGGCTGACCAGAGCGGCGACATCGAAGAGTTGGTGTGGGTTGGCGACCTTCATCACGCCGGACTGTCGCAGCAGTGCGTCGAGGGCTTGCGGGCGCTGCCGGGTCGCGCGGGTTTCTTGACCTGGGACGCTGCTCACGGTGCTGATGCCTGAGGTGATCACCATGACGGGTTTGACCGACGCCAACGCGCGCGCGATGCGGGTGAATTTGCGGGGGTTGCCCACGGACTCCAGATAGAGGCCGACCGCCGTGGTGGCATCGTCATCGAGCCAGTGCTGCATCACGTCATTACCGGAAATGTCGCAGCGATTGCCGGCAGAAATGAACGCCGACACACCTACGTTGCGGTGCTCCGCGCCGTCTAAGAGCGCAATGCCGAGATCTGCCGATTGGGAAAAGATGCCCAGACCACCCGGCGGTGGGAGGCGAGGTGACATCGACGCGTTGAGGCTATGGGCGACGCGGTGGGTGACATGGCCGTGGTCGTTGCTTTCGTCGTCGTTGTGACGCATGGTGATTAAGCCCAAACAGTTGGGGCCGAGCAGTCGCATGCCTCGGGCCCGGACGGCGGCCAGCACCGCGGATTGGCGGGCGATGCCTTCGGCAGTGCCGGTGTCGGCAAATCCGGCGGAGAGCACGATGAGGGCTTTGGTCTCACGTCGACCGCATTGAACGACGACGTCGAGCACCTGGTCAGCGGGCACGGCGACCACGACCAGATCGACAGGGGCGGGTAGCTCATCGACGCTCGCGTAGACCTGTTGGCCGTTGATCTCTTGAGACAGCGCGGCAGCGTGGCGACCTACGGCATAGAGCGTGCCTGTGAAATTGCCCGCGGTGATGTTGCTGTGAACGGTCCGGCCCAACGACGCGTCGCTGCTCGACACGCCGACAACAGCCACGCTCTCGGGCCGCAGCACCCGCCGCATACTGCGTGACTCGGCACGATGCTCGCGCGACAGGCGAACAGCGCGGGAGCGATCCGTCGGTTCGATGTCGAACGCCACGACGATGAGGCCGTCGTCGTACTCATGGCTCACCTCATACCCCGCGTCTCGGAAGACGCCGAGCATCTTGCGGTTCTGAGGCAGCACGTCGGCGAGGAACCGGCTGATGTTCTTCTGTGCTCCAATGTCGGCCAGGTGCTCCAGTAGGACGGAGGCGATGCCCCGACCGGCCTGAGCGTCGGCAACGTTGAAAGCCACCTCGGCGCTGGCCTCTTCGGGCTCGGAGAGTCGGTCGTAGCGGCCGATGCCAGCGATCTGCTCATTGATGATCACCACCAGCGCGACTCTGTCGTCGTAATCCACATGGGTGAAATGGCGCAGGTCGCGATCGCTGATCTTGGGCAGCGGCGCGAAGAAGCGTAGGTAAATCGACTCGGCGGACTGGGCAGCGTGAAAGGCACGAATGCCGTCGATATCCTCGGGCGTGATGGGCCTGATGAGGGCCACGTCACCGTCGCTGAGCACAACATCGGCTTCCCACGAACGTGGGTAGGCCGGCCGGTCCACCGCGCCCGGCACGCGGTCCCCAGTGATGGCCATCAACTCACCCCCACTCAACGACTGTGACTCGGCAACTGGTGCCCACGATAGCCAATACGATGCTGGCTTCGGTTGTGGACTTGGCCAGAGCGCAATCGCAGTAGCGCTATGGGGGTTGCAGGAAAGAGCGGACAGATGGTGCCGCGCTGGGCTCGGACTGCGAGTATCCGCGTGGTCGGGTAGGTTCAAAATCGCCACCAGTTGAATGAGCGCGACGGAGGATTCATGAAACAAAAGAGCTCGGCCATAGGCACGGTGTTCTATGTGTCAACGGGGTTTGCGATCGCGTTCCTCCTCTGGGGCGCTTTGTTTACGGCCAACCTCTCCAACGTCACGTCCAGCGTTCTCAACTTTGTCATCGGCAGTTTCGGGTGGCTGTATTTGATTGCCACGACACTTTTTCTCGCCTTCCTGGCCATCTTGGCTTTCAGCCGTTTCGGTAAAATCCGACTTGGCAAAGACGATGAGACGCCAGAGTTTGGCCGGCTGTCGTGGTTTGCGATGCTCTTCGCCGCTGGGATGGGGACCGGCTTGGTCTTCTGGGGTGTCGCTGAGCCGATCTCGCACCTATCAACTCCCCCGTATGGATTGGCGGAGGCAGGTAGTTCCGATGCCGCCGAGTTGGGTATGCGCTACGCATTCTTCCACTGGGGACTACATCCGTGGGCGGTCTATGGCACCGTTGCGCTGGCTTTAGCCTATTTCAATTTTCGGCAAGGCGGTGGCGGTCTTATCAGTGCGACCTTTCGCCCTCTCCTTGGAGATCGAGTAGATGGCCCGGCCGGCAAGGTTATCGACATTCTAGGCATTGTCGCTACGCTTTTCGGAGTCGCTGTATCCCTGGGTTTCGGCTCACTGCAGGTCAACGCTGGGCTGAATTTTCTGTTTGACCTCCCCAACAATGCCGGAGTCCAAATCGTCATTATCGGAATCATCACAGTATTGTTTATGATCTCAGCAATGACAGGCATTGGGCGCGGTATTCGTTACCTCAGTAATCTCAATATGGTGTTGGCCACGTTTCTGTTGGTCTTCGTATTTGTGCTGGGGCCAACGGTCTTCATCATCGATACCTTCACCCAGCTGATTGGTGATTATGCGGGAGCACTTGTGCCGATGAGTTTTGATCAGAACGTCTTCGAGAGCGATGGCACATGGGCCAGGAACTGGACCTTGTTCTACTGGGCTACCTGGATCGCTTGGGCGCCGTTCGTCGGAAGTTTCATCGCACGCATATCCCGAGGGCGCACGATCCGCGAATTCATCATTGCGGTGCTCTTCGTCCCGAGCATCGTCAGCTTCTTCTGGTTTTCGACTCTCGGCGGCACGGCGATTCGCCTTGTTCGCCAAGGTGGAGCCGACGCGATCAGTTCAGCTGTCAGTGACAACGTCGCCACCGCGTTGTTCGTCATGCTCGACGAATTGCCGATATCTCTCGTTACTTCCCTGGTGGCTATCTTTCTCGTGAGCGTTTTCTTCATCACCTCAGCTGACTCCGCTTCCTTTGTCTTGGCGAGCATGTCCACGGGTGGAGCCTTGAATCCACCCACGTGGGTCAAGCTCGTCTGGGGCGCCGTCATCGCTTCCTTCGCTGGCGTTCTGCTCCTGGCTGGCGGTCTGGACGCGCTGCAAAAGGTAGCCATTATTGCCGCGGTTCCCTTTGCGATCATCATGATTGCGATGTGCTTCTCGCTCTACAAAGCACTGTTGGCTGAGCCTCGAACGGACAAAGGTGAGGCCACAGCCACACGTGATGGTGACGGGCCCAGCACCGAGAAGGTTCCGGCGCGAGCCACGACGGAGAAGGAGGCGTGATCGTGCGGGGATTGCCCAGGACCGCCGACCGCATCACCATCAAGGGCGCAGGCACGACACGACTGCAGACGATCACCATCTGCGCCGCCACGATGTTGATCGCCGCCGGTTGCGGCGCAGGCGGCCTGCAAGGAAGCATCGCCGAAGACTTTGAGTTGAGCAGCCCTCAAGGGACAGTGCGGTTAACGGTGGGATCGAAGGCCTTCACTGAGCAGCGCATCTTAGGTGAAATCACCGGTCAAGCTCTGGAGGCAGCTGGAGCCGAAGTGATCGACGAGATTGCATTGGGCGATACTGAGGAAGTACGGGTCGCTCTGGTGTCTGGTGCCATCGACATGTACTGGGAGTACACCGGCACGGGTTGGCTTGTTCATTTGGCTGAACCAGAGCAGATCACCGATTCTGAAGAGCTCTACTCATCGGTCTCAGAAAGTGACCTGGCGCAGAATGGCATCGAGTGGTTGAAGCCAGCCCCGGCCAACAACACCTACGCGATCGCGGTGCGCAAGGGGGCAGTTGGTGACCTGGGCGTCGAGGCCATCTCTGAGCTAGCCAGCCTCACCGAGGACCGCCCAGAGGAAGCGACTGTGTGTGTCGGTGCCGAGTTTAATGACCGCGCCGACGGTTTGCCCGGAATGCAAAGGCACTACGGCTTCGAGTTTGCGCCGGATAGGGTCTTCGAGATATCCCCCGGCACTGTCTACGGGGCGGTCGACAAGGGTAAGACCTGCAACTTTGGCTCGGTGTTCATGACGAACGGACGCATTGGGAGCCTCGATCTGCAACTCCTTGACGATGACGAGAGCTTTTTCGCCGCATACAACCCGGCACTGACCATGCGTGAAGAGACCCTGAGGGCCCACCCCGAGTTGGAAGCACTGTTTGCAAGCATCTCCGAGGAGTTGGACACCGAGACCCTGCGAGAGCTGAGTGCGGCCGTCGAGGTCGAAGGCAGCCAGCCCGCGGACGTTGCGGAACGCTGGCTTGAGGAGAATGGCTTCACCGGCTAGCCCAGGGAGCCGTACGCGGCGCGGCGGGGTCGTGGAACCAATCTGCTCATGTGCTGGCTCAGGTAGCGTGGGAACATGAGAATCTTCTTCACGGGCGGCAGCGGCAAAGCCGGACAGCACGTCGCGCCATACCTCGCCGAGCAGGGTCATCACGTCACGAACGCTGACCTCGTGCCGCTCGGACGCGACGGCGTCTCAGACCTGCGGGTCGACCTGACAGATGCGGGCCAGACCTACTCTGCGCTGGCTGGCTTGGCTACTTTTGATGAGCTCGAGTTGCCGGAGAAGCCGACCTACGACGCGGTGGTGCACTTCGCCGCCGTGCCAGCCATCCTGCTGGCCAGCGACGCGGAAACGTACGCCACGAACGTCTTGAGCACGTACAACGTGCTGGAGGCTGCGACCCGACTGGGGGTGCGCAAGATCGTGTTCGCCTCATCGGAGACGACGTATGGGGTCTGCTTCGCGCAGGGTGTGCGACGTCCTGAGTATGTGCCCGTCGATGAGCAGCATCCCACCGTGCCGGAGGACTCCTATGCCATGTCCAAGGTCGCGAACGAGGTGACCGCGCGCTCGCTCCAAGCTCGCAGCGGCGCGGACATCTACGGGCTGCGGATCAACAATGTCATCGAGCCGCACGAGTATGCCGAGATGTTCCCTCCATTCCTTCAGGACCCATCGCTGAGACGGCGCAACATCTTCGCTTACATTGACACTCGCGACTTGGGCCAGATGGTCCAGCGCTGTTTGGCGACCGACGGGTTGGGCTACGAGGTCTTCAACGTCGCCAACGCGGATATGTCTGTGGCCGCGACAACGCAGGAGGTCCAGGAGCAGTTCTACGAGGGACTGGAGATGCGCCGTGAGATGGGCCGCAACGAGACCTACTTCAGCATCGAAAAGGCAAAGAGGCTCCTGGGCTACGCCCCACAGCACTCGTGGCGGGATGTCCTGAGCGACCCGGGCGCCCAGTAGGGCTAGGTCCTGTCAGGCGGTGACCTCACGCAGTTCACCGGTGCTCACGTCATACACAAACCCGCGTACCGATTCCTTGTGCGGGATGGATGTGTCAGCCCGGATGCGAGCAATGTTTTGCCTGACGTCCGCGTCGAGATCGGTGAAGGCCTCGGCAGCCCACACCGGCTTCACTCCGGTTTCTGCCTCGATACCAGTGCGAAACTCATCGTCGGTGAAGGTCAGCATGCCGCAGTCCGTGTGATGAATCAGAATGATCTCGGTCGTGGCGAGCAACCGCTGGCTGATCGCGAGCGAGCGCAGCTCATCGGCCGTGACGATGCCACCGGCATTGCGGATCACGTGGGCATCACCCTCGTGCAGACCGAGCAGTCCGTAGACGTTCAGCCTGGCATCCATGCACGCCACCACGGCAACGTGCTTGGCTGGTGGCAGGGGCAGATCCCCTTTGTCGAAAGACTCGGCATACGTTTGGGCGTGAGTCAGGAGATCATCGGTGACAGACATGACGAGCCTTTCAATCTGGAACACGGGACGTTCAAGTGAACCCTTGGCCCGGGTCAGAGATTCCGTTTGTTCAGCACTTCCTCCTTGTCTTGGCGATCCCGGCTGTGGTTTCACGTTGAGTGAGTCGCGATGTGCATAGAGGAGTCAGCAGCACGTCTGCAGCAGCAGCGCGCTGACCTCCGGGCTCAGGTCCTGGGGATGGGCCACGACATGGAGGCCGTGTTTGAGGCGTCGCGAGACTCGAATGCGGACGACGAGCATGACCCAGAGGGACAAACGATCGCCTTCGAGCGGGCACAGTTGGCGGCTCTGCTCGTTCAGACCCGAGGGCGTCTCAGCGAGGTGGACGCTGCTATCGAGCGCGTCGCCACTGGAACCTATGGCTTGTGCGAGGTCTGCGGTGAACTGATCAATACGCTTCGGCTGGAGGCACGACCGACGGCTCGAACGTGCGTCGAGCATGTGCCTCCCCTCGGCCCCCATCGCGCGAGCCGTACGACCGACTAGGCGCGAGCGACTGATGTTCTGGGACCCTGATCGCTCCAGGGTGGGTGATGTAGACGCGCTGACGAGCCGTTGGCGACCAGAACAGGTCTTCGGTTACACGCATCGCGTGGCCGCGGGCGCCATCAATGCGTGAGTGCCGATCACACTCTGAGACAGAAACTGCGGAGCATCTCGAAAATCTTGCGCTGATCGCAAGCTTCGATATGTGCAGACGTGATTCTTCTCGTCATAACTATCAGGCCCTAACAGTGCTTTACGGTGGTATTCGTGGATACGCATTCAAGCCTCGAGGAGCCTGTTGCGACTGAGGTGAGCGCACCAGAGACGTCAATCGACGCACGCCCGGCCGAGCGGAGTGCGGCTATCGTCCACGCCGCTCTTGATTCCATCGTGACGATTAACGAACAAGGGCTCGTTGTGGAGTTCAACCCGGCCTCGGAGTTGCTCTTCGGCTGGTCCCGACGTGAGGCACTAGGCAAGACGCTGGAGGACCTGTTCGTCCCCCCAGAGATGGCGCAGGCCCACCGCGAGGGCATCGCTACCTATCTCCGCACGGGCGAAGGCCCGGTACTCAACCAGCGGCTGGAGTTGCCTGCCGTCTGCCGGGACGGCACTCGCTTGATCGTGGAGCTCATCGTGGTGCCCACCATTCACGATGGTCGACGCGAGTTCACCGGGTTCATCCGGAACATGACTGAACTGCGGCGCACTCAGGAATTGCTCCGCGCCTCGCGGGCACGGTATGAGGCGATTGTGCGTCACTCCACCCAAGCGGTCATTCAGTGCGGCGTCGACAGCGCGAGCACCTTCCTCGCCGGGGAATCCATGCTGGGATACGCGGCCAAGACACGGCTGGAAGGCGGCTTGGTCACCCTGGTGCACCCTGAGGACCAGGCTTTGGCCGCTGAATTTATGGCTGAGGTCCGCGCCGGCACACGACAGCCTCACGAAAGCCGGGATCTGCGGTTGCGGCGCTCGGACGGCACGTACCTGACCTGCGAGGTGGTCGCCGAAGACCTGACCGGTCTTCCGGAGGTCGGGGCTGTGCTGGTGCGAGCGGGCAATGTCACCGCGGACCGGGAGCGTCAGCGCAAGCTCGCCGACGCGACCGCCCAGATGCGCAGCCTGATCGACAACCTCGGCTCGGCGGTACTCCTCGAGGATGCGACCCGACACGTGCTCGTGGCCAACCAGGCACTCGTGGACCTCTTCTCGTTCCCGATGACGGCCGATGAATTGACCGGGACTGACTGCTCGATGGCTGCTCACGCCATCAAGGACTTCTTCGCCGATCCCGAAACCTTCCTCCTGGGCGTGGAGCGGCTCCTCGCCGACCGAGAATCCGTGGTCGGTGAGCACCTCGCGACCGCGGACGGCAGAACTCTGGAACGCGACTACTTCGTGATCAGCAGTGGAGGACGCCGTGCCGGTCACCTCTGGGTGTATCGCGACATCACACAGCGAATTGCGGAGAACGTGATGCTCGCCGATCAAAACCGCTCCCTGGAGCAACTGGCGGCGCTGAAGAACGAGTTCGTGGCCACGGTCTCCCACGAGCTGCGGACGCCGTTGACCTCCGTGGTCAGCTTCGCCGAGATGCTGCGCGACCCTAGTCTTGGGTCATTGAGCGAGGGGCAGAACTCCATGCTCGACGTCATCGACCGCAACTCTCACCGGCTGCTTCGCCTGATCGAGGACCTGCTGCTCGTGGCGAAGCTGGAGTCGCACACCCTGCCGCTCACGCTGGGCTCGGTCGATTTGCCCGACCTGGTGGGGCAGATGGTCGCTGAGCAGCAGCGTGCGGCCGCACACAAGGGGGTGAGCCTCGACATCCGCGCCAGCAGTGGTCCCAGGCTTCGAGCGGACTCAGTGCGCCTGCAGCAAGTCTTCTCCAACGTCGTCGGCAACGCGGTGAAGTACACCCCAGCGGGGGGCAGCGTCGTCGTCACCTGCGAGGTCGAAGAATCAGAGCACGCATGGGTGGTCAGCGTGGCCGACACCGGAGTCGGGATTCCATCGAATGAAGTCGCACAGGTCTTCGAGGCCTTCTTCCGTGCTTCCAGCGCAACCGGAGGTCCGGCAGGGACGGGTCTAGGACTCGCGATCACCAGGCTCATCGTGCAGGAGCACCACGGCAGCGTCCACGTCGAGAGCCAGCCCGGGGAGGGCACGACCATGACTGTCCGACTTCCTGTGAGGGACGACTGAGGTGGCCCGCGTGCTCGTCGTCGAGGACGACCGTGACATCTCGCTGGTCCTGACGATGCTTTTGCAACGCCACGGTCATCACGTCACGTGTGCCCCCGACGGCCCGACCGCCCTGCGCAGCGCCCACGAAGTCCGGCCGCAGCTCGTCGTTCTGGATATCGGTTTGCCCGGTATGGACGGGTGGGGGGTGCTCTCGCGCATCCGGGATGTCAGCGACGTCCCCGTCATGCTCTTGACCGCAGCAGGACGCGACGAGGACAAGGTCCGAGGGCTGCGAGGCGGCGCGGACGACTACCTCACCAAGCCTTTCCACAACGCTGAACTACTCGCGCGGATCGATGGCCTCCTGCGACGCGCGGACGGGGATGAGTGGGAGGGGTCGGATCTTGTCCATGGAAGTCTGACGCTTTCGCCCACGCGGGGAGCCGTCACGGTGGACGGCGAAGATGTCCGGGTCACGCCTTTGGAGTTCAGGTTGCTGGCAGTCTTCCTACGCAACCAGGGCCAGGTGCTCACTCCGACACAGATACTCTCGGCCGCTTGGGGGGACGACAGCGGGATAGGACCGGAACGAGTGAAGTTCGCGGTGTTGCGGTTGCGGCGCAAGCTGGGATGGGAAGACGCCGCCCACTCGCCCCTCCAAGCCGTCCGCGGCATCGGCTACCGCCTCGACGCCGCCAGCTGAGATCGCGCACCTGCACCCGATCTGCAACCGTTCGACACCCAGTTCGGCAACCGTTGCCCTTCATGGTTGCTCTCATGACAGCTACTACTCGCCTCCTCGTCGTCGAAGACGACCCAGACGCCCTCCTCGTCCTGCGCTACCACCTGGACTCTCGCCCCGACTACAACGCGACGTACTGCACGAACGCGACTCAGGCTGTTGAGCAGCTCGGTCGCGGTCGCTGGGACGTCCTGGTCACCGACCTGCATATGCCCGGAATGGATGGGCTGCAGCTGGCAGCCGCGGCCCGCCAGCGCGACGCCCGTCTGCCGATCCTGCTGATCACTGCGCATGCGACCGTCGACGCGGCAGTGCGCGCGGTCAAGGGCGCGGTCACCGACTTCCTCAGCAAGCCCCTCCAGCGCACTGCGGTGCTCGAAGCGATCGACGCGGCAGCAGGCGGTCGACGTGACCGGGGACGGCGGGTGCTCGCC
>JBATUU010000006.1:0-7545 GCA_049671385.1 Ornithinimicrobium sp.
GCCCAGGGGCCCGCGGCAGCGCACACTGCGGCGCCCCCAAGCACGAACAGCGTGGCACCACCGGCCGCCAAGAGCCACTGCTGGGCGGCGGGGCCGTATCGGCCCGCGTAGTCATCGGTCTCGAAGACATCGATGAGATCCGTGACCACCGGCTCGGCAGGGGCCTCGCGGACTGGGACCAGATGCAATACCGCGCCATCAAGCAATGCGCTCTGGCGCAGAGAGCGGTCCATGTCGATCCTTTGGCCAGCATCGGTATGCAACATGCTCACCGTTCCGGGGACGCAGACGCCGAGCAGGTCCAACAACGCCGGTAGCACTTCGGCGACTGGCTGGTCGGTGGGCAACACCACATCAAGGCGCCGCCGGTCGCTCAACACGGTCGCGCGCAGGTAGGGACCAACGACGATGCTCATCCTGCACCTTGTTGCGCGAGCAGATGCACCACGAAGCTCACCACAACGCATCCAGCACTGATCAGGGCGGCGATCAACCCGCTCGCCATGAAGGCCATCCAGAGGTTGGAGAACTGGCGGCGCAGCCGCCCGGGGCCGTGCAACAGGGCACCGGTCAACCGTTTCCGACGCACCCACGTGGCGTCGATGAGTTGCTCGTCGTAGCTATAGCTCACCTCATACCTCCGCCGCTGCCGTATGCGAGGCATGCCCGCCAGCCGTCAACGTCATGCGCGAGTCCCAGACTCACGCAACACATCCCATCGTCGCGTGCTCGCGACCCTGACACGACGCGGGCCGCTCGTTGCAGCGGGCCGAAAGTCCTGGCCGTCCCAGATCAGCCGTACGCCGTCGAGCCCATCGATCAGCGCTTCAGAAGTTTGCTGGATCCACCGACATGCGCCGCGTTCGGCAAGGTGACGCAGGATCACCGAGAGCTCGGTCGTGTGTGGAGTCACGAAGACGGCGCCCAGATCGTGCGCTGCAGCCCACGACATCGCGTATCTCACCCATCCCGTCATGGCCAGAACATGCCGGGTCTGCAAAAAGATGGCCACTGCCTCACTTCGCACGTCGCACGCCATGTCATCGACGGGTCGGGCACGTGAGGCACTCGAGGCACGTGGTGAACGCCGGACACCAGCAATCGTGCTCAGGGGCAGCGCTTCCCCGCCCGCAGCGTGAGCGATGGCTCGAGCCAGTGCGCGCGTCCCAGGAGTGTCGTGTGACTGATGAGGGCTTGCCGGGACGACTATCTCGGTGCACCATCCCCGGTCTGCGTTCAGGCCTGGTAGGTGGTGGTCGCGAGCGACGTCGCCGTCTTCGTTGTCGACTGGAACGCTCGGTGTCACCCAGGCGAGAGCGTGATCGCCAACATCGGCGATCAGGGCGCACGACCCGTCCTTCGTCCTACGCAGTCTCAGACCCCCGCCCCACTGCTCCAGCGCCACGTGAAGCTCGGTCCACTGCACGGATCGAGCGGTCGTCACCAGCCAGTCTTCGGACATGTTCCGATGCTCTCTCGAACGCAGCAGCCGTAGATGCTGCCTGTGGATAACTTTTATCGTGCACATCGGATCGTGTGTCTAATGGGCCCCGTTGAGGCCGTCGAGCAATTCCGCCCGGTGGCCGCGCCCAGTCACCGGAGGTTCGACGTGAAGTTCGATATGGGGAACGCGACGCTGAGCGTCTTGTCCAAAGGCACGCAGGGATCACATGAGGATCTGGGCACCTTGGTGACCCGTTTGGTGACCTGCGTCGAGCCGTTGGAAGGCGCGTTCAACGGCGCCGGCCGAGCCGCTTTCGATGCATTTAAGATGCGCACTGATCAGGTCGCAGCCGATCTGAATGGGTCGCTAGCGGCCATTCTGCAGGGCCAAGGCGGCATGGACGTGGCCTTTCAGGCCGGCGACATGGAGTCCGCCGACAACGCCACAACCGCTCAAGACTCCGCCGATTTCGACGGGGCGCGTTTCGCATCTCGCGTCTAACTCCCTCCCACTGCTGAGCACACCGACGTTCGTCTTGATCCCGGCATACGCCCCGCGAAAGGAACACCATGAGCAGCACAGATCGCCTCTCCTTCGACACCGGGGTCTCAGCCACGGTGCAGTCCGATATCGCCAGCATCATCAGCCGCCTCGAGTCGCTGATTGTCACCCGAGATGCGCAGGTGGCCGCGGCGATGTCGGATTTCCAGGCTGATGGGGTCTCGGAGGACTACTACATGGTTGAGCAACGGTGGCGCCGTGCAAGCGAGGAGGTCCGCTCGATCATCACCTTGGTCCGCACCACAATGTCCCGCAATGACGAGACGGCCATTGCGGCTCAGGGTCGGGCGCGGGCGGCCGTTCAGAACATCGGCTGACCGTCCGAGCACCTTCTAGCGCGAGGAACATTCGATACCCGTGAGGAGGGTTGCAATGACTACATGGGACATCCAGGTCGCAGAGATACATCAGATGTTGCTCACCGCGGGCGACAGCGCCGCCGAGTACGAACGCCACCTTGGCCAGCTGGAGGAGGCCGTGAGCGAGTTGCTGATTGCCCTGCCGAGCAGTCCGCACGTGTTCACGCGGGTCGATGAGTTCGCGCAGGAAGTGCTCCACACTCATCTGCGCTCCATCATCAGCCAGACCAGCAATGCTCTGGAGGGCACAATGGCTGCCCTGTCGGCATACCAGGAGGCTGATGAGCGGATGGCGCACCGGGCGAACCACGAAGCCGCGCAGATGAAGCCGCCACTGCCACCAGGCGCCATCTCCGCGCGTAAACGTACGTGAGCGACGTGCGTGGATACCCTTCGCAGGCTCTCAGGAAAGGTCTGGCACGGTACGTCCGCGCTCTCTTGAGCCACCCTGCGCGCTCTACTTCTTGCCCGGGACCGCCATCGCCTTACCGCCTTGTCATCTCGCGAAGATGCCGTCAGGGCATCCTCAACGTCGGCCAACCCGAAGTGACCGGTCACCAATGCATCAAGGTCAACCTTGCCAATTGCTTGCACTCGGGCCATGACAGGGAAAGATTGGCGAAGATTGGACGTATCAGGAGCTCTGTCGCCTGCTCTACACCTCGACACACACATCCCGCCGAAAGGTGTCGAGTCCATGCGTCAACCTGCAGCACCTCGTTTTACAGCAACCAAACTCGCACACAGTCGGTCGCAGCCTCGCCTTACCGAGGTCCCCGACCCTCGCCAGCAAGCACGAAGTAGGACCGTTCGCCTGCTGTGCGCCCTGCTTCGTGAAGACCCGATCGTCGCAGCACGGTGGATGGCGTACGCGCCGCGTGGTGGCCGGGGCATCCACCAGGGGGCCATTGCCCAGGTGCTAGCAGAGCATCTATGGGTCACCGGTCAGCAGCCCCGATCCAACACGGAGCTGCCGAGGAAGCTGAAGGACACGGTCAGTCGGGCGCTGTCGGGCAAGTCGCTGTCTCGTCGATCGCTACGCCTCTTCATCCAGGCATTCGAACTGGACCAGGGGACTGCAAACCGGTTGTGGGCCAGCTGGAGTGGCCTCGATCAAACATGCACAGCGTCGGCTCAGCGCAGCAGGCCAAACGCCACCAGTTCACGCAGCGCGATGACCGCCTGAGTGAGCGCCTGATCAGTGTCTACGTCGAGCAGAGCAGCGACGGCCACCACGATCTGCCGGGCACTGAGCTCGCCGTCGCAGGCGCCCACGACGGCGGCGACCAGCGTGTCCACCTGGGCAACGTGGGCAAAACCTCCGGCTTGGCGCAGTCGGATACTCGACGGGTCGAGGGCACCTGGCACACCGATCTGCTCCTGAGTCACGACCGGCGCAACAGTCCATACAACCGATAACACTTCCTCGTCGGAATGCATCGCCAACCAACTGCGCGCTCGAACGTGGGCCAGCACGTGCGGGCCCATCGGTTGCTCCGTTGCAACCCGGGCATCGACGAAGTGCTGCCAGGTCGGCCGATCCTCGGCAGGGCGTTGCAACACCACGATCCCCAGCCCGATTCGCTGCACATCCCGCGCCGCAAAGTCCTCTATCGAAGCAGCGTGACTCTGTTCGAAAGCCATATCCCCCGCGGGCACACCAGCATCGCGGCCCCACGTCTCCGCGTACTCACTGGGATCTTGCTCCCCACGTTGCACGACCAACGCATCGAGTCCGGCGTTATCGAGCCATTCCGCGATCCGCTGGCTCCAGGTCCGGCCAGCCATCACTTCCCAGTTGCCCAGATAGGTGGCGATGCCGCCCGGTGCCAGATGCTCGCGGGTGCGTGAGATGAGACCAGCCAAGAACTCGTCGCCCCGAGCTCCCGCATCGCGATAGCTCAGCGCTGCTGACTCGCTCGTGCGCGGTGTAATCACAAACGGCGGATTGCACACCAACAGGTCGAACTCCTCGCCCTCGACCGGGTCGAACGCCGAGCCGCCCCTACAGTCCACTTCGATGCCGTTGAGCGCTGCTGTCAGCCGGGCGAAACGAAGTGCTCGTTCGCTGATGTCAGTGGCCACCCGGTATGCCGCGTGGTCAGCCAGGTGCAGCGCCTGCACTCCGGAACCGGTCCCCAGGTCGAGGGCCCGCTGCACCATCGGACGCGGTGCCCATGAGGCCAATGTTGCGCTGGCCCCACCGACGCCGACCACATGATCGGGAGCAAGCGGTACCCCGGTCGCCATGCTGGTGAGGTCAGACACCACCCACCAGCCGTGGTCGGCATCGCCATACGGGCGCAGGTCGACGGTCCCCATCATCTGTCCGTCCGCTGGCCCGAGGCGGGCAACGCCCAAAACGAGCAAGCCCTGGAGGCCGATCCCCGGCAGTGCCCGTTGGAGCAACGGGACACCGACCGGAACGCCGAGGATCCACAGACGCACCAAGCCTGCCAAAGGCTCGACGCTGGCCCGGGTGGCCACCTCCGCTGGGGCCCGGTGACCTCGGCTCATGGCGCCGTAGGCCACCGGCCCGAGCAGCTCAGCCACGCCATCGACGGTAAAGCCCGCCGCCGACAGGTCGCTCGCTAGGTGACCTGCGAGCACCACGTCGGATGAGGGCGCCGGGGGAAGCGCTGCGGACACACCCTGGTCGGGCATCGCTCCCGGCCTCAACGGCTGATCAGGCAGTGGTGATGTCCTGGGCCGGTTCGTCACTAATAGCCAGGTCGCGGCGCTTGCTGAACCACACAGCGGCGACGATGATCGCGAACGCAGTGATCGCGATCGCCCACCGCAGCAGGTCGTTGGCGTCGTCACCGATAGACATGGTCACGATGGCCGGTGCGATGAGCAGGGCGACCAGGTTCATCACCTTGATCAACGGGTTGATCGCCGGGCCAGCGGTGTCTTTGAACGGATCGCCGACGGTGTCACCGATGATGGTCGCCTCGTGGGCGGCCGTGCCCTTGCCGCCGTGGTGGCCATCCTCGACGATCTTCTTCGCGTTGTCCCAAGCACCACCGGAGTTGGCCAGGAACACCGCCATCAGCACACCGGTGCCGATGGCCCCCGCGAGGTAGCCAGCGAGCGCGCCGACCCCGAGTGAGAAGCCGACCGCGATCGGAGCCAAGACGGCGAGCAACCCGGGGGTGGCCAACTCGCGCAGCGAGTCCTTGGTGCAGATGTCGACCACGCGGGCGTAGTCGGGCTTCTGGGTGTAGTTCATGATGCCCGGCATCTCGCGGAACTGGCGGCGCACCTCGAACACGATCGCCCCGGCAGCGCGGGTAACGGCATTGATCGCCAACCCGGAGAACAAGAAGACGACCGAGCCGCCAATGATCAGACCGACGAGCGAGCGCGGGTCAAAGACGAGGAAGGACTGCAGGATAGAGACGCCATCCTCTGGAGCAACCCCTGCGACGTCGGTTAATGCTTCGTTGACCGCGTCCCAGTAGGACCCGAAGAGTGCGGTTGCGGCCAGTACGGCCGTCGCAATGGCAATGCCCTTGGTGATCGCCTTCGTGGTGTTGCCGACTGCGTCGAGCTCGGTCAACACCTGCGCGGCTTCCCCGTCGACGTCACCTGACATCTCAGCGATGCCCTGAGCGTTATCCGACACCGGCCCGAAGGTGTCCATCGCGACGATGACACCCACGGTCGTCAACAACCCGCATCCCGCGAGGGCAACAAAGAACAACGACAGGATCAACGATCCGCCACCCAGCGTGAACAGAATGTACACGGCACCGGCGATGGTGACGGCGGTGTAGACGGCCGACTCGAAGCCGACTCCGATCCCGGACAGAATCACCGTCGCTGGTCCCGTCAGGGAGGTGCGTGCCACGTCCTTCGTCGGCTTGGACTCGGTGTCGGTGAAGTGGCCAGTCAACTTCAAGATGATCGCGGCCAAGATAATGCCGATCACAACCGCGCAAGCGCCGCGGAATGCCGGATTGAGGTCGGGCGGAGGTGCAGCACCAAAGATTGACAGCTCGTTGAAGTCCGCGCCCAAGCTCCACGGCAGGAAGATGAGCGCGGCCACGACGGAGGCCAGAGCGGCTACCCCCGCCGACTGGTAAAAGCCGCGGTTGATCGCCGCCAAGCCGGTCTCGTTCGGCCGGGCCTTGGTGATGTAGACACCGAGAATCGCGGTCAGCGCACCGATGGCCGGAACAATGAGTGGGAACGTCAAACCGTCGGCGCCGAGCGCTGCGGTGCCCAGGATCAGCGCCGCCACCAGCGTGACGGCATACGACTCGAACAGGTCGGCCGCCATTCCGGCGCAGTCCCCGACGTTGTCTCCCACGTTGTCGGCGATGGTCGCAGCGTTGCGGGGGTCGTCCTCAGGGATGCCGGCCTCGACCTTACCGACGAGGTCGGCGCCGACGTCGGCTGCCTTGGTGAAGATGCCGCCGCCGACTCGCATGAACATAGCCAGCAATGCCGCGCCGAAGCCGAAGCCCTCGAGCACCTTCGCTGCGTCGCCCTGATAGATCAGCACGACGAGGGCGGCACCGAGCAAACCGAGGCCGACGGTGAACATACCCACGGTGCCACCGGTGCGGAAGGCGATCTTCATCCCCAGGTCCCGCCCGGAAGTACGTGCCGCCTCAGCAACCCGCATGTTGGCCGCCGTGGCCAAACTCATCCCCATATAACCGATAGCAGCGGAGAACACGGCGCCGATCACGAAGAATGCCGATCGACCGATCCGGATGGATAGACCATCTGCCGGCAACAGCAACAACAAGAAGAAGGCGAGGATGACAAATATGCCCAGCGTCCGGAACTGTCGGCGCAAGTACGCCTGAGCGCCGATCTGAACCGCCGAGCCAATTTCTTGCATACGTTCGGTACCGGACGAGGTTGCCAGGACTTCTTGGCGGAACTTGAAACCCATCACCAGCGCGGCGATAGAGATCAGCAGCACTACAACCACGATGGACGTGCCACCCCAGCCCAGTGCGATCTCTTGAGTTCTCGGCGTCATTCGTTACCTCCGTGCAGGGCGCATCGACCGGTGACGCGCCAAGTGTGTGGGTTTGCTGCGGCTCACAGTAGTGCCTTTAGTCCGTGAGTGATTGTGCCGTGGTTGCGCATACGGTGACACCAATGACCGACTCTGCACAATTCGACCCCGAAGCGGTGCTGGCGCACTTAGCTCGTGGGCAG
>JBATUU010000007.1:0-3232 GCA_049671385.1 Ornithinimicrobium sp.
CCCTCCATGAAGCCGAGGCGGTGATCCACCTCGCCGGGTGCCCCGGCGTGCGCGATGTAGCCCCCGATGTGGAGCTCCGTCGCCATCGCGACAATGTGGCTGCTACAGCGATGGTGCTCGACGCGACCCAGGCCGAGACTCCCGTGACGATCATGTCCTCATCGTCTGTGTATGGCGGGGCTCGATCGCTCCTCGGCCCATCGCCGCAGGCCCTCGCCACACCATTGCTCCGCCCGAGTCACGAGAGCGACCCACTCGTACCCCGAGGTGGCTACGCCGCCAGCAAAGTAGCCGCCGAACGGGTATGCCGAGAGCACGCCTACGCCGGTCGACCCGTGCTCGTAGTGCGCCCCTTCACCGTGCTCGGCGAAGGCCAGCGCAGCGACATGGCGCTTGCGGGGTGGGCCAGCCAAGCCACGCAGAGCGGCTCAGTCACCGTGATCGGTTCGGCGGAACGCACCCGCGACTTCACCGACATCCAGATGGTCGCGCGGAGTATTCTCGCGTTGGTCTTTGCCGGTGCTACCGGCACCGTCAACCTGGGCACCGGCGTGGGTCACTCACTCGCCGAGCTGGCCGCCGCTGTGGGGGCCGCAGTCGGCGTGCCACACCCGCGACTGCTTCCGGTGGAAGCGAGTCTCCCGGAAGTGAGCCATACCCTCGCCGACACACGGCGGTTGCAGTCGCTGATCGGGCCCGTGCCCGCGACCGATCTATATGACGTGGCTCGACGTGCCGTGTTGAGCATTTCTCGCTCTCTGTCAGCCCCCGGCGACCCGCAGGAAGCGCGGCGTACGCGTCCGCGCGACAGCGGCGTCTCGCCGATTGAGAGCCTCCACCGATGACCGCAACTCGCGCCGCCGGCTCCGCTGCGTCAGGTGCCTATCGTGCCCCTGCCCCAGTGCTTGTGAAGCACAGCCGCGCGACTCACTCCCTAATGGCCGCGGCGATCGTGGCAGGGCTTGTCGCTTTTGTGGTGGCAGCACTGGGCATCGGGATTCGAGCGGCCGAGGTCGGCACGGCTGCGGTGGATGAACCCCAGTACTTGCTGACCGCTATCAGCCTGGCGCAGGACGGCAATCTGGACATCTCCGATGAGCGCGCGCAAGGGCGCCAGGAGGAGTTCCACGATGGTGTCCTGCCAGTGCAAACCTCTGTATTGGACGGCGGGCGGCGGGTCAGCCCCCATGACCCACTCCTGCCTGTGTTGTTGGCACCCGCGATGTCTGTGGCCGAAGCCCTTGGCGTGCCCGGATGGGTCGGCGCCAAGGTGCTGCTCGCTGCTTTCGCCGGCCTGTTGGCCGCGGCCACCACGTGGGTGCTCGGCACGCGTTGGCCCGTCCCGCCGATCTGGGCCGGCGGTGTCGCCGCGGTGGCCGGGATGAGCGCACCGCTAGCGATCTACGGTCACCAGGTCTATCCCGAGCTGCCCGCGGCACTGGCCGTTGTCGTCGCTGTGGCCGCCATCATCCCTCGTGACGCTCCAGGCGAAGGCAGCGCCAGCATCGAAGACAGCGCCGGAGATGTACAGCAGCGGCGCAGGTCCATGGTGCGAGCCGTCGTGCTCGTGCTGGCCATCTCAGCCCTGCCCTGGCTATCGATCAAATACGCTCCCGTAGCAGCCGCGCTGGCCGTCGTCGCATTGCTGCGCATGCGGCGCGACAACCCCCGACTGGCTCTGGGCACCCTCGCTGCGCTCGGCGTTTCAGGGATCGCCTGGAGTGTCGCGCATCAGGTCCTCTACGGCGGGTGGACCGCCTATGCAACCGGCGACCACTTCGAGTCAACGGGTGAGTTCAGCGTCGTCGGGGTCACTCCGGACTACCTGTCTCGCAGCACCCGGCTCATCGGCCTCTTGGTGGACCGTGACTACGGCATCGCCGCGTGGCAACCGGCCTGGCTGTTGATCCTTCCTGCGGTCGGCTTCCTTGTTGCCCTGAGCCGGCATCGCGGCACTGCCTCGTTGCACACTGCTCCATTTCGCAGGCAGCCATTCCCCGACCCGCCCGCCTATCGCCTGCATCTCGATGTGCTGCTGGCTCCCCTCACCGCAGGTCTATTGACCGCGACGTTCGCGGCGTTGACTATGCACGGGTTCTGGTCGCCAGGGCGTCAAATCGTGGTCGTGCTGCCCCTGGCCGCAATGGTGATCGCCATAGCGGGCGCTCACCTGCAGACCCACGCGCAGGTGCCGCTGCGCGCAGTGCTCCTCGGCTCAGGCCTCACGCTCGCCCTGTTCGGAGTGGCCATCCATGCCTGGACGTTGACCGCCGGGTATGCCGGCACACTGACGTGGGTGGGTGCGCCCGACGTCACGCCGCCGCCCCCGATGCAGATCATCCGCACCGCGCTCCCGGACTATCGGGAACTGGCTACTGCTGACTGGGCGTTGCACTTCGGTTGGGTTGTCGTCGCCCTGGCACTGATCGCGAGCGGCGTGATGGGTGGCCGCTTCATCACCCGCGACAACCACCCCGTTGCCAGCAGCCTGCAGCCCCGTGGCCTGCAGAACACTCACCACGAAACGAGCCGATGATGATCTCCCGCAGCCGTGCAGCAGCCGTAGGTGCGCGTCGCCCGATAGCCCTCGCTCTGCTCGCGACCACAACCTCGTTCATCGTGGCCGGTTGCGCCGGCGGTGACGATGAGACGGTGCGCGTCTATTCGGCGCGGCACTACGACCTCGAGGAAGCGTTCGAGAAGTTCAACGAAGAGACCGGCATCAACGTGGAGTTCCTCTTCGGCTCTGATGCCGAGCTGCGCGAGCGGATCGCTGCCGAGGGCGAAGACACGCAAGCCGACGTCTACATGACCGTCGACGCGGGCAATCTGGCGAACGCCGCTGAGCAGGGCGTCTTTGCTCCCTTGACGTCCGAGGTGCTCGAGGAGGCCGTGCCACCGGGGCTGCGCGACCCCGACGATCAATGGTTCGGCCTGGCCCAGCGGGCCCGGACGATCATCTACTCCCCCGAGCGGGTCGAGGCCGATGAGCTGTCGACGTATGAGGACCTCGCGGATCCGACGTGGGATGGGCGGTTGTGCCTGCGTCAGTCGAGCGCCACATACACCCAGTCGCTCGTCGCCTCGATGATCGCGGCCGACGGCGAGGAGCAGACCGAAGCCACCGTCAGCGGCTGGGCCGAGAACGCCGAGATCTTCTCCAACGATGTCGAGATCATCGACAACATCGCCAGCGGCCGCTGCGACGTGGGCATCGTCAACAGCTACTACC
>JBATUU010000008.1:0-3406 GCA_049671385.1 Ornithinimicrobium sp.
GGACAGAAGATCCGCATCCGGCTTAAGTCGTATGACCACGAAGTCATCGACAGCTCGGCGCGCAAGATAGTCGACACGGTGACCCGTGCCGGCGCGACTGTAGTCGGCCCAGTGCCGCTGCCGACGGAGAAGAACGTGTTCTGCGTCATCCGGTCGCCCCACAAATACAAAGACAGCCGCGAGCACTTTGAGATGCGTACGCACAAGCGCCTCATTGACATCGTCGACCCGACCCCCAAGGCGGTCGACTCGTTGATGCGTCTCGACTTGCCGGCGGACGTCAATATCGAGATCAAGCTCTGAGGGGAGGGCAACAGATGACCAGCACTATCGAACGCACCCTCACCGGTGTCCTCGGCGAAAAGTTGGGGATGACGCAGGTCTGGGATGCTGACAACCGGCTCATCCCGGTGACTGTAGTGAAGGCTGGCCCCTGCGTGGTGACCCAGATCCGAACCAAGGACCGCGACGGCTACGACGCCGTGCAGATCGCCTTCGGCTCGATCGACCCGCGCAAGGTCAACAAGCCCATGAAGGGACACTTCGAGAACGCGGGGGTCACCCCTCGGCGGCACCTGATCGAAGTGCGCACGGCCAATGCCGGCGAGCACACCCTGGGCCAAGAGATCACTGTGGACGCCTTTGCTGATGGCCAGCTTGTCGACATCACGGGCACCACAAAGGGCAAGGGCTTCGCCGGTGTCATGAAACGTCACAACTTCCACGGCGTCAGCTCCTCGCACGGTGCCCACAAAAACCACCGCAAGCCAGGCTCGATCGGAGCCTGTGCTACTCCTGGCCGGGTCTTCAAAGGTCAGCGGATGGCAGGCCGGATGGGTGGCGAGCGACAGACCACCGCCAACCTCGCGATCCATGCCGTCGATGCAGACAAGGGTCTGCTGCTCATCAAGGGTGCGGTTCCGGGCCCGCGCGGCAGCGTCGTCCTGGTCCGCAGTGCCGTGAAAGGGGCATGAGCATGAGTTCCATCACGATCACTGACCCCACCGGCACCGAGGCTGGCACGGTCGAGTTGCCGCCGGAGATTTTCGACGTGGCCACCAACGTGCCGCTGATCCATCAGGTCGTTGTAGCTCAGTTGGCTGCGGCTCGGGCCGGTACGCACGCCACCAAGACCCGCGGTGAAGTCCGCGGAGGTGGGCGCAAGCCGTACCGTCAGAAGGGCACCGGCCGCGCTCGTCAGGGCTCGACTCGTGCACCGCAGTTCGCCGGTGGAGGCACGGTCCATGGCCCGCAGCCGCGTGACTACAGCCAGCGCACCCCGAAGAAGATGAAAGCTGCTGCACTACGCGGCGCCCTGTCTGATCGCGCCCGCAACGGCCGTATCCACTGCTTGTCTTCATTGGTCACTGCCGATGCGCCGTCGACCAAGACGGCTGCCGCAGCGTTGGCCGGATTGACCACTCGCCCCAACCTGCTGGTCTTGATCGACCGGGAGGACACGGTGAGCAACCTCAGCCTGCGCAACCTGTCGGACGTGCACGTGCTGTTTGTCGACCAGATCAACACGTACGACGTGTTGTGCTCCGATGACATCGTCTTCACCGAGTCCGCGCTCAGTTCGCTGATCGAGCGGGCAGCCGTGAGTTCGAAGCGCGCCACATCAACCGCATCGGTTGATCAGGCGCAGGCCGATCAGGAGGTCTCCGCATGAGCATCCCCGCTGTGAACAAAGATCCCCGGGACGTGCTGATCACACCGGTCGTCTCTGAGAAGTCGTACTCGCTGCTGGACCAGGGCAAGTACACCTTCGTGGTCGACCCCCGCTCGAACAAGTCGGAGATCAAGAAGGCCGTCGAGTCGATCTTCGGCGTCAAGGTCGAGTCGGTGCACACCATGAATCGTCGTGGCAAAGCTCGCCGCACCCGCTTCGGAACGGGGCGACGCAAGGACACCAAGCGCGCCATTGTGACGCTCAAAGAAGGCACCATCGACATCTTCGGCACGCTCTAAGCGCGCCGACGACTTCGAGATACCAGATCTAAGGACTGCAAACTATGGCTATCCGTAAGTACAAGCCGACAACGCCGGGCCGTCGTGGCTCCAGCGTCGCCGACTTCGTCGAGGTGACCCGGTCGACGCCTGAGAAGTCGTTGGTCCGTCCGCTGAGCAAGACTGGCGGCCGCAATGCTTCAGGGCGCATTACGACGCGTCACATCGGTGGCGGTCACAAGCGCGCATACCGCGTCATCGACTTCCGCCGGGCCGACAAGGACGGCGTCAACGCCAAGGTCGCTCACATCGAGTACGACCCCAACCGCACTGCGCGGATCGCGCTGTTGCACTACACCGACGGTGAGAAGCGCTACATCATTGCTCCGAACCGCCTGCGTCAGGGTGACACGATCGAGAACGGCCCCTCCGCCGATATCAAGCCGGGCAATAACCTGCCGCTGCGCAACATCCCGGTCGGTACCGTCATCCACGGGATCGAGTTGCGTCCCGGTGGCGGAGCGAAGATCGCTCGCTCGGCCGGCGCGCGCGTGCAGTTGGTCGCCAAAGAAGGCGCACTGGCACAGCTGCGGATGCCGTCGGGTGAGATCCGCAACGTCGATGCCCGCTGCCGGGCCTCCATCGGTGAGGTCGGCAATGCCGAGCAGAGCAACATCAGCTGGGGCAAGGCCGGCCGTATGCGCTGGAAGGGCAAGCGTCCGACCGTGCGAGGCGTTGTCATGAACCCGGTCGACCACCCGCACGGTGGTGGTGAAGGCAAGACCTCTGGTGGCCGTCACCCGGTCAGCCCATGGGGTCAGCCAGAAGGCCGCACCCGTCATCCGAATAAGCCAAGCGACAAGATGATCGTGCGTCGCCGCCGCAAGAAGCGCTGAGTAGGGAGTTCACGAAGTTATGCCTCGTAGTCTGAAGAAGGGTCCCTTCGTCGACGACCACCTGAGCAAAAAGGTGGACGCGATGAACGAAAAGGGCACCAAGTCGGTCATCAAGACCTGGTCACGTCGGTCGATGATCACCCCCGACATGCTCAGCCACACCATCGCGGTGCACGACGGTCGCAAGCACGTGCCCGTCTTCGTCACCGAATCGATGGTCGGCCACAAGCTCGGTGAGTTCGCGCCGACCCGTACGTTCAAGGGTCACGAGAAGGACGACCGAAAGGGGCGCCGTCGATGAGTACCACCAAGGATGAGACAGCCGCCATCGAGTCGGCGGTCAACACAGCCAAGGCACAGGCGCGCTTCGTGCGCGTCACGCCGATGAAGGCACGCCGTGTCGTGGACCTGGTCCGCGGTAAGCGTGTGGCCGAAGCCGTCGCGATCCTCAAGTTTGCCCCTCAGGCCGCGAGCGAGCCCGTGCTCAAGGTGTTGCAGTCAGCCGTTGCCAATGCGCGCTACCGCGCAGAGCAGACTGCCTCGGCATTCGATGAGAACAC
>JBATUU010000009.1:0-10181 GCA_049671385.1 Ornithinimicrobium sp.
AGTGTGGTCATCAACGCCGCGCCGTATGCCGATCGCGCGCCGACGATAGCCGGTTCTCCGCTGCGGTTGGTGCACTCCGGTGTGGCTCGGCGCAACCGTTCCCTGAAGGTGATGATCGAGGCCGTCCGGCAGACCGAACGTGACGTCACATTGGACTTGTTCCTGATGCCGAACGACCCGGCATACCTGGCGGAGTTGAAGCAAGAAGCCGCCGACCTGGAGCAGGTGAGGTTTCCCGACCCGGTGCCGCCGCAGGAGTTGGGCGACCGGCTCGCCCAGCACGACCTGGGGGTCTTCGTGCTGCCGCCGGTGACGTTCAACTACCAGTACACGTTGCCGAACAAGTTCTTCGACTATGTCCAGGCCAGGCTGGGGATCATCATCGGTCCCAGCCCGCAGATGGCGGCTCTGGTCCGACAGCACGACCTCGGCGTCGTCCTACCCGACTTCACTGCGACAACCCTCGCGCGCGCCTTGGAAGACCTCACCGACCACCAGGTGCACGGTTTCAAGGCCGCTGCCAACGCGTGCGCCCGGGACCTGAGCGCCGAACGTCAGATCGCCGGTTGGGCTGCCGGGGTCCATGCGATCGTCGCCACAGGCAGTCAGCACCGTTGAGCTCGCCCTGTTGATCCACCCCCCTTCACGCAGCAAAAAGGGCCGTGCGTACCCTTGTAAGGCGTCTTGGGCACACCGCAAATATGCAAAGACGTTCCAGGTCCGGCAGCAGGCATTGGCGCCTGCCACACCCGCAAGGAGCACTCTTGTCAGCTGTACTTTTCGGATCCATCAGCACGCTCGCCGACACCTCGGAACTGCAGCGCGATGCGTTCAACCGCGCCTTTGAGGCTCACGACCTCGACTGGACGTGGGATCGCGAAACCTATCTCGAGATGCTCGATACCAACGGGGGTAAGGACCGCATCGCCAGTTATGCGAGCAGCAGAAGTGAGGACGTGGATGCCGAGGCGGTGCATGCCACGAAGTCGCAAATCTTCCAGGAGAGTCTGGCCTCGGCTGACGTCTCACCCCGCGAGGGCGTCGTGGAGACCATCGCAACGGCTACGGACCAGGGTGCTTCAGTCGCCCTCGTGACGACCACCTCAGCGCAGAACATCGACGCCCTCCTCACTGCGCTCAGACCGGATGTCAAGGCGTCCCACTTCCACCTCGTCGTCGACGCAACAGATGTCGACCAGGGCAAGCCCAACCCCGCCGCCTATACGCATGCACTGCAGAAGCTGGGGGTTACCGCAGGGGAGTGCGTCGCAATCGAGGACAATGTCGGTGGGTTGCAGGCGGCTCAAGAGGCCGGCATCACCTGTGTCGCCTTTCCCAACTCCAATACGGCCGGGCACGACTTCGAGTCGGCTGCGGCCCGGGTTGACCGGCTCGACAGCAGCGAGTTGCTCGCTATGACGTCCGGAACCGGCTCATGACCGTCGTCGAGGGCGCGTCCTTGACCGCCGAGGACACGGCCTTTCATGTCCAGGCGCAGGAGAAGGTTGACTACTCGTTGACGTACGTCGACGGGGTCTTCGACATTGCCAATACTCACCTAGCCGATCACTACCGCGCATGGGGCCGATGTCTCATGGTGGTCGACACCACGATCGATGAGTTGTACGGCGACGATGCGCGCGCCTACTTCGACCACTACAACGTCGACCTCACCGTCGTGCCCTTGGTGATGGACGAGACCCGCAAGACCATGCGCACGGTGGAGAGCATCATCGACGCGTTCGCTGACTTCGGTTTGGTTCGCAAGGAACCGGTGCTGGTCGTTGGCGGCGGGCTGACGACCGATGTGGCCGGACTGGCGTGCGCCCTTTTCCGCCGCGCCAGCAACTACATCCGCATTCCCACAACACTGATCGGCTTGATCGACGCCAGCGTTTCGATCAAAGTCGGGGTCAACCACGGGAAGTACAAGAACCGTTTGGGGGACTATCACGCTTCCTCCGATGTGCTGCTCGATTTCTCCTTCTTGAAGACGTTGCCCACTGACCAGGTGCGCAACGGCATGGCCGAGCTCATCAAGATCACCACAGTGGCCGATGCCCAGACGTTCGAGTTGCTCGAAAAGTACGGCGAAGACCTTTTGAGGACGCACTTCGGCCATGCGGACGGCACCGCTGAGTTGCGCCAGGTCGCTGACCAGATCACGTACGAATCCATCAGGACCATGCTCAGCCTCGAGGTCGGCAACCTGCAGGAGCTGGATTTGGACCGAGTGATCGCCTTCGGGCACACCTGGAGTCCCACGCTGGAGCTGACCCCCGACGTGCCGTTCTTCCACGGGCATGCGATCAACATCGATATGGCCTTCTCCACCACCATCGCCGAGCAGCGAGGCCACATCACCACCAGCGAGCGTGACCGCATCCTGTGGTTGATGAGTCGGCTCGGGCTTTCTTTGGACAGTCCCTACCTCACCTCCGATCTCATCCATCAGGCAACCGACTCGATCCTTCAGACGCGAGATGGCCTACTGCGTGCTGCCGTGCCGGATCCGATCGGCACGTGCCGGTTCCTCAACGATGTGAGCCCGGAGGAACTCGAGCACCTGCTGGCCACTCACCGCGCCTTGTGTGCGGGCTATCCGCGCCACGGCATCGGGGTGGAGATCTTTATCGATGGGTCGCAGGCACAGGAACACGCGGCTTGATCGTGACCGGTGACGTCAGCTTTTCGCCGGAGCAATCTCGCGTGTCCAGCGGGCCAACGAAGGCCGAACGGCTCGTGACGCCCTTGGGGATCATTGCCGACCGAATCGACTCAGTGCACGCTCGGCTCACGCAGTACGAGGGAGATCTCGTCCAGTCCGGCGGCACGGCTCTTGACGCTGGGATCTGGGCCGACCTCGAGACCGCGCGAGCAGTGGCCGGTGGCCTCGACCCCTATCTGCAAGCGTGCACGACGCCGGAGTCCGAAGCCTTGCGAGGAGTCGCCGAGCAGACCCGGGCCATGGTGCCGAGGGATCGACCCTCGCCGAGCGCAGCATCAGCGCTGACTGCCGTCATGCTGTCCGGCCACGTCGAAGGCCAGGTCTTGGCCATGCTGGTGCATGCAACGAAAGCCGAGAGAGTTTTGGAGATCGGCATGTTCACCGGTTACTCGGCCTTGGCGATGGCTGAAGCCCTCCCGTCGCATGGGCAGCTGGTGGCGTGCGAGATCGACCCGCAGATCGCCGCCGTGGCGCAAGGTCATTTCGACCAGGCTGGTTACGGTAAGGCGATCGAGGTGCGCGTGGGTCCGGCCCTGGAGACGCTGGAGCAGTTGGCCGCTGACGGTGCCGAGCCGTTCGACCTCATCTTTCTCGATGCAGACAAACCAGGCTATTCAGCGTATGTGGACGCCTTGCTGCACACGGAGTTGTGGAGTCGCGATGGTCTGCTGTGTGTCGACAACACCTTGCTGGAGGGTCAGGCATACGGCGCTGGTGAGGTCAGCGCCAACGGTGCCGCTATCGCCGACTTCAACGAACGCGTCTTTCTCGACCCGCTCTTGGAACAGGTGATGCTGCCTTTGCGGGACGGACTCACGTTGATTCGGCGTGTTCATTCTGGCGCAGCATCCCCGCTAGCACAGACCGAAGGAGAGTGACATGCGCGTTGAGGAACTGACCCCGCTCGGTGCTCGGGTGAGTGGCCTGGATTTGGCTGAGGGCGGCACACTCGATGACGAGTCAATTTCGCGTCTGCGCGAGCTCTTGGGCGAGCACGGAGTGTTGGCGATACCTGGGCAGTCGCTCGACGACGCGCAGTTCACGGTTTTCCTGCGCCGGTTCGGGGACTTGACCTTCACTCAGGGTGAGACTCCGGTGCCCGGGCACCAGGACCTCAACGTCATCAGCAACGTTGGGCGAACGTCCCCGCCACGTAGCAGTTTCCATGTGGACACCAGCTATGTCAGCAAGCCGCCGTCCTACACCGCATTGCGCGCTGTCGCTATCCCCGAGCAGGGAGGACAGACGCTGTTCACGGACCAGTACCGCGCCTACGAGACGCTGCCGGAGGGCGTGCGTGAGCAGCTAGCGGGACGCACGATCACCCATGTTGTGACGGGTGTCGACGTGGAGGCCGATGACGAGAAGAGTGCTGAGCATCCCATCTTTCGCGCTCACCCAGTGACTGGTCGCACCAGCCTCTTTCTGACGACTCCGGCACGATGCGCGAGCATCAGCGGGATGGCGCAGGACGAGGCTGCCGACTCCATCGCCTTTCTGTATGAGCACTCGACACGCTCTGAGAACACGTATCGCCATCAATGGGCGGCAGGTGATGTCGTCATCTGGGACAACGGATGCGTGCTGCACTGCGCCGACCACTCCGGCGTCGTGGGCGACCGGATCATGCATCGAGGCATGGTGTCCTCCTCTGGATATGACTCAGACGTTGCGCCGGTCGCGAGTTAACGGAGCCAAGCCCACCATGGCTGCTCGGGACGGATTGACCCGCGAATCCACAGTTGCTGCGGCTCGCACCATCGCAGCGCTGGCTCTGCTGCACTGTGCACTGCCGGCCAACGTGGCGCTGACCGGGGTGGCCTTGATCCGAAATGCCTTGACTCACCCGACTCCTGCCAGCACATCCAAGGGCCTAACCATCCTGCTCAGTGGTGGCAAGATGACGAAGGCGCTGCACCTGGCCCGGAGCTTTCACGCGGCCGGACACCGAGTGATCCTGGTGGAATCGCGTCGATACTGGATGACGGGACACCGATTCTCGCGAGCAGTCGACCGGTTCTACACCGTCCCTGAATGTGACGACCCCGGGTATGCCGAGGCGCTACGACAGATCGTGGTGCGCGAGGGGGTCGATGTCTATGTGCCGGTCTGCAGTCCCGCGTCCAGCTACTACGACGCGCTCGCCGCTGCGATGCTCGCTCCGCACTGTGAGGTCCTGCACGCGAGCGCCGACCTGATCGAGACGCTGGACGACAAAGAGCGCTTTGCAGCTTTGGCTACATCGATCGGGTTGTCGATGCCGCAGTCCTACCGGATCACTGCCGCCCAGCAGGTGGCAGACATCGAGCGCACTGCGTCAGGTCACCCCTTCATCCTCAAGAGCATCGCCTACGACCCGGTGCACCGGCTCGACCTCACCCCGCTGCCGAAGCCCAGCCGCGAGGAGACAATGGCCTTTGCCGAGCGCAAGCCGATCGCCGAGGACAACCCGTGGGTGCTGCAGGAGTTCATCGACGGCCAAGAATTCTGCACGCACAGCACGTTCCGCGAGGGCCGTGTCGTGACCTACGTCTGCTGTCCGTCATCCTCGTTCTTAGTCAATTACACCGCCGTCGACAAGCCCAAGATTCAAGCATGGGTCACCGAGTTCGCCGCCGCGCTGGGCGTCAGCGGCCAAATCAGCCTGGATTTCATCGAGGATGAACACGGCGAGATCTATGCCATCGAGTGCAACCCGCGGACGCACTCGGCGATCACCCTGTTCACAGACCCCGCTGCGCTGGCCCAGTCCTACCTCGACGGCGACATCAGCATGCTCACGCCGGCAGTGACCAGCCGCCCGACGTATTGGCTCTATCACGAGATCTGGCGCCTGCTGGCCCGGCCGGTGACAGCCCGTGAACGATTGAGCACCATCATCCAGGGACGCGATGCTGTCTTCGACTGGTCCGATCCGCTCCCGTTCCTGCTCTTGCACCACCTGCAGATTCCCTGGTTGCTACTGGAGAATCTGCGCCAGGGCACCGGATGGGTGCGCATTGATTTCAACATTGGCAAACTCGTTGCTCCGGGGGGTGACTAGGGTGGCGTCGACAGCAAGCCACGTGGCTCAGTCAGAGTCGGAGCCCACGAGACTGCGGGTGCTGCACCTCACCGGATCTGCGGTCAGCGACCAGATGGTGGACCTATCGCTGCTCTATGCCCGGGGTGCCCTGGACGCACTCGAAGCAAGCCACGGTGGGACGCAGTACGCGACCTTCCTTGCCCATGTCAGTCCGGACGGTCAGTGGCGTTTCCCGGACGATCTCAGCACTGAAACGATCGAGGCCGCCCCGCCGATGTCGTTGGCCGACGCGATCTCGCGCCTCGTCGACCTACGCATCGACCTGGTCGTGCCGCAGATGTTCTGTCTCCCCGGGATGACCACCTATCGGTCGCTGATGGATGCCCTCGGCCTACGCGTTCTCGGCAACCCCGCCGACGTCATGGCGCTAGGAGCACACAAAGCACGCGCCAGAGCAGTTGTCAGTTCAGCAGGGGTGTCCGTGCCTCGTGGGGAGTTGTTGCGAGCCGGTGACCCGCCAACGCTGGCCCCTCCTGTTGTCATCAAACCCGTGGATGCCGACAACTCGGTGGGTGTCACGTTGGTCCGCGAGGATGCGGCATACCACGAGGCGCTCCGTGGGGCTTTTGCGCACTCCCGCGAAGTGCTCGTCGAGGAGTTTGTAGAGCTCGGGCGGGAGGTGCGCTGCGGCGTCCTGGACCGAGGCGGTGAGCTCCTCTGTCTACCGCTGGAGGAGTATGCGGTCGACCCGTTGACCAAGCCCATCCGCGGCGAGGACGACAAGTTGCGTCGAGGCGATGACGGACAGTTGGGGCTAGTCGCCAAGGACGCCGAGCACGCCTGGATTGTCGAGGGGGATGACCCCGTTGTTCCTGCGGTGCACGAGGCTGCCCGTCGAGCGCACCGAGCGATGGGATGTCGTGACTACAGTCTGATCGACCTTCGGATAGACCCCGCCGGTGAGCCGTGGTTTCTCGAAGCCAGCCTGTATTGCTCCTTTGCGCCCACCAGTGTGCTTGCCGTAATGGCGGGTTCGGCCGCTATCGGAGTGGATGAGTTGTTTGCCTCGTTGGCTGCCTCTGCTGTTAAGTGATGTACCACACCAAGGTGCGCCGGCTCGATTCTTTGATCCGGACTGCGCTACACGGCGCAGCGGGTGAGAATAGTGGTGACCGGCCTGATACATGACAGTGTTAAGGCAATGGGAGGGCTGAGGCGAGATGCGTGAAACATCATCGAATCGTGAGGGGCGAGCTCAGGTACTGCCCCTCTTTCCAGTGCGAGAGACCCCACAGACCGCTGAGGTGGACGTCGAGGGACAAGCCGTGACCGTCATCTATCTGCCGTGGCAGCACGAGGTGGACGGCGAACAACGACCGGCCGGCGTGTACTACCAGGCGTCTGAGAGCGCTGGCTTCTACCCGGCGCCTACGGATGAGGATCTTGATGTGCTGCTGGAAGACCTCGTGCCGCACCTGCGGCGGCAGCTGCACGTCGTCCCGGACGTAGACCGGACAACCTCGACATAATTCTGTTGCAGCACCGCCCGGCACCACGAGATGGGCCGATCTCTGAGGCCTACCGTCCGTTGCTTCGCGTCGATCACCGGTGAGCCGGACGCAAGAGCACTCGCGCCACCCAGAGAAACCAGACGATGAAGCCGATCCCGAAAACAGCACCGATGTCTGCAAGGGCAGGCACCAGCGTGAGCGTGCCAGCAACGGCGACAACAGCACCGAGGACGGACAGGCCCCGTGGAAGCGCGCGGCTGCGCCAGCCCGCCAGAGCTATCAGTGCAACCCAGATCGCGCCGACAATTTCAATGCCGCCGCCGGTGGCATCGTGGATCACGCTGACCGAGGCCCATACGGAGATCGCGCGTTCCCGATCGGCGGCAGCCAACTCCGCGACCGCGCTCTGGCCGACGAGTGCGATCATTCCGCTGACGAACAACACGCCTGCCCAGATCAGGCCGAAGGCACCCGCCGTCTGGGCCAATCCAGGCGTGGAGGGGCGGAGTCGTTCGCTCAGGGCGAGCACCAGCACGACAAGCGCAGCCGCCGCGAGCAGATAGATCGCGACCGTCCACACGTACAGCACGATCTGGTGGTCGAGCATGAAGTCCATCGTCTGTGCGGGATCATCGACGCTGTCGTAGAAGCCTTGTGGCACGAGGTATGCGGCAAACAGAGCGATGCCGATCAGATAGGTGATCGCTTCGGTGGCGGCGGCGAAGCCTCCCGCGCGTTGCAACGGTGGGTGACTGTTGGGCTCAGAGGTTGGGATGGGGTTGATGGAGGTGGGTGATTGGGGCTGGCGAGATGACATAAGTCCAGACTGCTAGCTCTCGTGGGGGAGCACATCGGTCGGTCGGGTGCTGTCACTCAGCCGTATGGCTGGCGATGTTTCGGCCAACAGTCTGATCTCTGCGTCCCGGCGGATGCTTAGGCTGGCAGGTGTGTTGCGTGACGCCTTCAACGACCTGTGGGACGAGCCTGCCGTGGCAGCGCCCCCAGGAGTGTCGCGGATCGACCGCATGCTGGTCGCCGCCTTGGTGCCCCTGTGCGTCGCGGAGGGCGTGCTGCGCAACGACGTGTCACAGCCCGCATACGTGATCGTATGCACGCTCGTGACGGTGGTGGCATTGCTGTGGCGCAGTCAGTTGCCGTTGCTGATGACCGTGGTTGCCTTCACAGCTCAGACACTCGCCGGGGTGATTCCTCTGCTTGCGGGTGGCGGGTACGCAGTGCTCTTCGTCGGTGCGTGCATCCTGCTCTTTCCTTACTCGCTGGGCCGGTGGGCCTCGGGACGTGACGTCATCTTGGGTTGCTCGTTTGTCTTGGGAGTGCACCTGATACGTGAGTCGTTGTATGACGAGTCACTGGTCAACATCGTGCTCGGCGTCGGGTTCTTGATGTTGCCAGTGGCTTTGGGCGTGGTGCTTCGCCTGTGGCGGATCAGCCAGCAGCGCCGACGATCCGAGATCGCGCTGGGGGAGCGGGAACGGTTGGCGCGCGAGTTGCATGACGTGGTGGCCCACCACATCTCGGGCATCGTCATTCAGGCTCAGGCAGGACAGGCGGTGGCACTCGCCGACCCACCCGCGGCGGTTCAGGTGCTGAGCACAATCGAGAATGCTGCCGCACAGACCATGACTGAGATGCGCTCGATGGTCGGTGTGCTCCGCGAGGGTGAGTCGGCACAGCGAGCGCCCGCCCCAGGACTCGGTGACGTGGACGTCCTCGTGCAGGGCTATCCCGGCAGCGGCACGGCGGTGCTGCACACGTCGGGCGATTTGGCGCGTCTCGGGTCCACTGTCGAGGGCGTTATCTACCGGTTGGTGCAGGAGTCGCTGACCAACGCCAGCATGCATAGCGTCGGCGCTGCGAACGTCGAGGTTGGGGTGGTCCGCGAGCCGACGTCGGATCACGTGGTTGTGAGCGTCAACGACGATGGTGAACCGGTGGCACGCTCGGGCCGGGTGGGCTTTGGATTGATCGGAATGAGGGAGCGTGTGGAGGCGCTCGGGGGCACCTTCGAGGCCGGGCGCAACACCGATACTGGGTGGCACGTCCGCGCAAGCATCCCGACCGCGAGGCTCCGGGCATGAGCACAGAGAGCCTCCGCGTCGTCATCGCGGACGACCACGACATCGTCCGTACCGGGCTTGCCATGGTCTTGTCTGCTCAACCAGGCATTGAAGTAGTGGGTCAGGCGGCCACCGGCACCGAAGCTGTTGCCCTGGCGCGCGACCTGCGTCCAGATGTGTGCTTGTTCGACATACGGATGCCTGAAATGGACGGCATCGAAGCGACCCGAGAGCTGGCGGGGGTCACAGTAGAGGACCCGCTGGCGGTGGTGATCATCACAACTTTCGACCTTGATGAGTATGTGCACGATGCTCTGAAGGCGGGCGCTCGCGGATTCCTACTCAAAGACGCCGGACCCGAGTTTTTGGTGCAGGCACTCCGAGCCGCTGCGGCTGGCGATGCGTTGATCGCTCCACGCATCACCGCTCGGCTGCTGGCCACCTTCGCTCGGTCCCGACCGATCGCCGCGCCGGAACCGATCGAAGCCCTGACCGAGAGGGAGGAAGAGGTCACGCTAGCGGTGGCTAAAGGGCTGACAAATGCCGAGATCGGCGCGGAGCTTTATATGTCGATGGGCACCGTGAAAACCCATCTCGGAAATGTGCTGGCTAAACTCAGGGCTCGCAACCGGGTGGAGTTGGCCATCTGGGCCTATGAGAGCGGCCGAATCACGTCCTAGCGCACCACCGGTTTCCCTTGGTAGTGAACCTCAGGAAATCGCCTCGACACCCTTCTCGTAGATGCGATCCACGGTTAGGCTGCGCTAGTCGGGCGATCCCCCAGCAGAAGGAACGTGCTATGACCTCTTCCATCCGAAATTGGCGCAACAGCACCGTTG
>JBATUU010000010.1:0-3765 GCA_049671385.1 Ornithinimicrobium sp.
GATCTTGCCCCCGTGGTGCAACGCGGCGCGTTGCGGGTGGCGTTCACGGCACCAGCGACCGGTGAGGTCCATGACTTCACCGGCAGTGCTCGGCAGCGGCATGATCGCCAGCAGGCCGGCAACGGACAGGATCTCTTCGCCGGTGTTGGTGACGCTGTGCTGCATCGAGAGCACGCCATGGGTGTCCAGACGCAGCCGGCAGGACCATCCGATCTCGGCACGCTCGTCTGTAGCGTGCACCATGACCTCGGCGCCGCCGATATCGTGATCGTTTTCGCTGCGGGTGATCGCGGCGTTCGCGAAGCGAGGGATGGTGGTGCGGCCCTCGCGGTGGGCAGTGATGCCCGGGCGCCCGGACCACCCATCGGTCTCACTCGGCAGCAGCGTCAGTGGCCACGCGTCGTCCAACCCACTCTGCGGCGTCGCGGGCGCGCCCGCGAGCACCATGTTCACGGCGAGGGTGTCGTCATCGAGATCCCCCAGGTCTGCTCCCCAGTGCACGATCTCCGGGAGCCCGTCGGGGCGGCGCAGCAGAATCAGACTGCTCCCACCGCCCCGCAGGACCTCCAGGCCGTCCCCGCGCTGGTCACCGCTGCCGGCGCCGGTGTCGGTCACCTTTCGTGTCATCCCTTGTCGGCACCCAGCGTGAGGCCGGACACGAACTGCTTCTGAAGGAGCAGGAAAACCACAATGGTCGGTATGGCGACCAGCACAGATCCAGCCGAGAGCAGGTTGTAGTCGGTGAAGAACTGACCCCTCAGGTTTTGTAGCCCGGAGGTGATCGGGAACTTGTCTCCGCTGTTGAGGAATGCCACCGCCCAGAAGAAGTCGTTGTAGACCCAGGTCACCTGCAGCACGCCCAGCGCGGCCAACGGCGGCTTGCACAGGGGCAGGATGATCTGCCAGTACTGACGCCACACGCTGGCTCCGTCGACCAGTGCCGCCTCGGTCAACGAGCCCGGCAGCGCCTTCATGTAGTTGCTCAGCACGAAGGTGCAGAAGCCGGTCTGGAAGGCAATGTGCACCAAGATCACGGCGAGATAGTTGTCCAGCAGGTTGACCTCACGGAAGAACCGGAACAGCGGGATCAACAGTGACTGCTGGGGCAACAGGTTGGCCGCCGTGAACAGGATCAGCATCGGCAGGTTGAACCAAAAGCTGAATCGGGAGAGGACGAAGGCCGCCATCGTGGAGAACCACAACGTCACGATCACCGCCGGGATGGTGATGTATGCCGAGTTCAAGAACAACTGGGTGAAATTGCCTCGATCCCAGGCGTCGGCGTAGTTGGCCAAGGTGAAACCACCGAACGACACATACCCATTGGCCGCTGTGAAGTCATAGTCGCGGAATGAGTTGTAGAGCGCCCATGCCAAGGGAAAGACCCATAGCAATCCGGTGAGCGCCAAGAAGATGTGCAAGAAGACCCGACCAGGTGTCAGCGGCTTCTTCTGACTGCGCAGATCCGAATAGTCATCAACGCTGGTCTGGTTCGGCGCGGTGGTCGCAGTGCTCATCGCGGATCCCTCTCGCGGTAGATGGAAACCATATAGATCACGATGAAGACCAGTGAGATCACCAGCAAGATGCTGGCGATGGCCGAGCCGAAGCCGACTCGAGATGCCTCACCGATGACGTTCTGCACCACCAACACACTCAGCAGTTCCAACCCGTTGCGGCCCTTGTTGATCACCCACACGATGTCGAAGGCTCGCAACGACTCGATCACGGTGATCACCAGCACGACCACATTGATCGGCCTCATGGCTGGGAATATCACGCTGAAGAAGGTGCGGACCGGGCCGGCGCCGTCCATCGCGGCCGCTTCCCGCAACGCCGGGTCGATGCCTTTGAGGCCAGCTAGGTACAACAACATGATGTAGCCCACATGTCGCCACGAAGCCGCGATCAAAATGGCGTAGATGTTGATGTCGCTATCGCCAAGGAAATCGATTCGATTCGATCCATCGAGACCCAGCATTGCGTTGATCAGCCCCTGGTCACGGCTGTAGAGCAGCTGCCACATGAAGCCGATCAGCGCCAGTGACAGCACAACCGGTAGGTAGAAGGCGCTCTGGTAGAGCACTGATCCTTTGATCTCACGGTCCAGCAGCACCGCCATGAACATCCCCAACGGGGTAGCGATGAAGAAGAACACGCCGAGCCACAGCAGGTTGTTCTGCACCGCCGGGAAGAAGGCCGGGTAGATCGTGACAATGTCCTCGTAGTTCTGTAGACCCACGAACTCGATGTCGCTGATCGGACCGATCGAGTTCCACGACGTGAAAGACAGCACCACACTCAGCAGCGCAGGCACCCAGACGAAGCCCAGCACGAAGATCGCTGGGATCGTGACCATCAGCGTCAGCGTCAGCTTGTCCTTGGGCTGCAGGAGTTGCAGGCGCTTGTTCTTCGGCGCTGGGGTGCTCGATGTCGGATCGGGTGTCTCGGCCTCGGTGGTCGGTGGCTTGGAAACTGTCATGAGGAATCCCTACCGATCGTGGTGGCTTATTCCTGCGGGAACATGGACTCGGCCTGGGCCTGGATCGAGGACGTGATGTCATCGATAGCGTCCGGGCTCTCGATGAACCGCTGGAACTCGGGGATGATGACCGTGGAGGCAAAGTCCGGCCGGGTGTCGCGATCCAAGAACTGGCTGATGTTTGCTGCGCTGGTCACCAGTTCAACCGACTTCGTCTGCAAGGCGTCGTAGTTCGACGTGTCGGCACCTTCGTTGGCGGCGATCTGTGGGTCCTCGCCCACATAGGCCTCGACCGCGGCCGGCGTGCCAATGAACTTCAAGAACGAGGTGGCCGCCTCCGGGTTGCTCGGGTCGGCGCTCTTCATGAAGCCATCGATGGGTGCCTCGATGGCGTCCGATCCGATCGCCGGGTCGATCTCGGGGAAGTTGAAGAAGTCGAGGTCATCACGCTCTTCGCCCTCGGGGAACTGCTGGTTGAGGAACAAGCCGAGTGTGAACATGCCGGCTTCCTTGTTTTGCAACGACGTTGCAGCTTCCTGCCAGGTGCGTCCCAACGCATCCTCCTGGTGGAAGGGAAGCAGCGCTGCCCAGGTCTCGAACACTGCCTTGACCTGGTCGGAGTCCCACTTCTCGTTCCCGGCCATCAGGTCGATGTGGAACTGGTATCCGTTGGTGCGCATGTTGAGGTAGTCGAACGTGCCCATCTGCGGCCAGCCGTCAGAGGCGCCGAAGGCAAACGGCACCATGCCGCCGGCCTGCATGTCCTCGGCCAACGACTTCAGGTCATCGAGGGTCTCCGGGATCTCATACCCGCCGGCCTCGAACACGCTGGGGCGGTAAAAGATCGCCCAGGGGTAGTAGTACAGCGGCAGGAAGATCTGGGTGCCGTCCTCGGCGGAGGAGGCATTCTTCATACCTTCGCTGTAGTTGTCGCCGACCTCGTCCCACACATCGGTGATATCCCCGGTCAGTCCCTGATCGGCGAAGAAGCGGGCGCGGTAGCCGGCGAACCACTGGAACACGTCGTCAGGGCTTCCCTGTAGGTAGGAGTTGATCTGCTCCTGATAGGTGTTGGGGTCGGTCGCGTTCTCCTCGACGGTCACGCCTGACTCATCGCTATAAGCCTTGATCAAAGCTGCCATCGCCGCCTTCGGCACTTCCTCGGTCGACCGCGAGCCCAAGGTCACCGTGTCTGAGGACCCACCCTCGGAGCCGCCGCCGTCGTCACCACCGCACGCTGCGAGGGCGCCGAGGGCACCGACGCCGGCTGCTCCCTGCAGGAC
>JBATUU010000011.1:0-5596 GCA_049671385.1 Ornithinimicrobium sp.
CTCTTGACGCGGCCGCGACCAGCCAGGAAACGTCTGACCTCTCAGCATTCCCGCCGGAGGTGAGCTCAGAACGAGGACACTTCAGCCGCGTTGACGTTCAGACTGACTACGTCGACTACCTGTATTCACTGGTCGACCTTGCCGACAGTCGGCCACTGCGGGTCGTCGTCGACGCAGGCAACGGTATGGGCGGCCTCAGCGCACCCGCAGTGCTGCAGGCGGGACGCGCGCCCATCGAGATGATCGGCCTCTACCTCGAACTCGACGGCACTTTTCCGCACCATGAGCCCAACCCCCTCGACCCGGCCAACCTGATCGATCTCGGCCGGGCGGTGCGTCATCATGGCGCCGACCTGGGGCTCGCCTTCGATGGCGACGCCGACCGGTGCTTCGTGGTCGATGAGCTCGGTGATCCGGTCAGCGCGAGCGTGATCAGTGCCTTGGTCGCCACCGAGGAGATTGCAGCGGAGATACGCCGGGGGGTACCGGCTCACGAGATCACGGTGGTGCACAACTCGGTGACCTCAAGGGCGTTGCCTGAGGCCATCGCCGCGACTGGCGCCCGGCCGATCCTCGCCAAGGTGGGCCACGTGTATATCAAGCAGGCGATGGCCGCGCATCGGGCAATCTTCGGCGCTGAGCATTCAGGGCACTATTACTTCCGAGATTTCTGGTATGCCGACACTGGAATGTTGATGGCATTGCGCGTGATTGCGGCGCTCGGCACAGCACCTGGGACGCCCACCTTCTCCGAGTTCGTTGCTGGCCATCAGGGCTACTGTGAGTCTGGAGAAGTGAACTTCGTGGTGGCCGACAGCGCTGCAGCAGCGGCCGACGTTCTGGCTTGGGGACGTGATCAGGACGGGGCCTTGCAGGTCGATCATGTCGACGGGTTGTCGATGCTCAGCATCTCTGCGAATGATCAGTTCTGGTCCGTGTCGTTGCGAGCCAGCAACACCGAGCCGCTGCTCCGACTGAATGTCGAGGCAGACGATGCGATCAGTATGCATCGTGTGCTCGACGCACTCGCGGACCTTGTCCGGCGGCACGAGGCCCCCGGATGCCAGCAGCAATAGGTACGGTTGGCCGGTGACTGCGCACACCCCATCCCCACACATCGAACCCTGGTTGCTGGAGATCCTGCGATGCCCCGTCGGGTTGCATCGAGTGGAACTCACCACGGACTCCGGCGGCAACCCGGTCCTGATGTGTCAGGACGATTGCCCCGATCCCCAGCGTCGGCGGCAGTACCCGATCGACAGCGGCATCCCGGTAATGTTGGCAGACTCCGCAGTGATCGTCGCGGCACCGGGGTCCTGAGATGGCGCCACACATCGACGAGGCACTCCTGGACGACACCCCCGAACTGCTGCGCAAAGATAGTCGTGGCACTCTGCGCGCTCTCGCCACTGCCGGAGCCCAGACGCGAGAGGCGGTGTGGCTCAGTCGTGAGGCGGGCATCGAGCGGCTCAGCAGTGACGAGCGACCGCGGTCAGTGCTTGTCGCTGCCCTGGGCGGGTCCAGCGTCGTGGCCGACGTCCTGGAGCTGCTGGCCGAGCCCGGCTCTCCGGTGCCAGTGCTGGCCCGCCGCAACCTGCCCCTGCCTGGCTGGGTCGGCCCCTTGGACGCAGTCGTCGCCATCTCGTTGTCGGGCCGGGCGCCTGGGCCGCTCGCCGTTGCCGGCGAAGCAGCTCGCCGCGGAGCCCGCCTGATCACCGTGGGAGCCACCGATTCGCCGCTGGAGCAGGTCTGCGCTCAGGCACGCGGAGTGCACGTGGGTGTCGGCCGGGATCGGATCAACAGCCGCACCTCGTTGTGGTCGTTGCTGACCCCGGTGCTGCTCGCCTTCGACTCCGAGCATCTCGGTCTGATCGCCTCATCGGGGCAGGTCTTGGACCAGGTTGCCGATCGCCTCGATGAGCACTCTGAAACCTTCCGGCCCTCCTCGGAGAGTTTCGTCAACCCGGCCAAGATGTTAGCCGTGCAGCTCGCCGAAACGGTGCCGATGGTCCTCGGCGAAGGTCCACTAGGAGGGGTGGCGGCCGCGCGCGCCAGCTCGATGCTGGCCAGAACAGCCCGCATACCGGCTGCGTTCGGTGAATTGCCGGACGACGCCAGCCAGATCGTCGCATGTTTGGACGGCCCATTCACCACAGCAGAAAACAACAACCCGGACCGGGTAGCCGCCTCCAGGCCAGGTACCTACGACCCGGCCCGGATCCGACTGGGCGACGTGGACACCAGTTCGTGGGAGCCGCACCACTTCGACGAACCGGATGGCGAACTGATGGAGCGTCCGGTCGGTCCGAGCGCGACGGGGCGCTCCGGGATTTTTGCCGACCCCTACCTTGATGGCCCCAGTTACCCGCCGCTGGGTTTGTGGGTGCTGCGCCAACACGCCGGCGAAGACGGTGTCGAAGCAGCCGCACAGGTGGCCGGCGGGGGCGCTGGCAGGGTCGATATCGCCAGCGTGAGCGAGGCGGTAGTGCAGACCGCAGCGCAGGCCGGGGTGAAGGTCATGCAATCGGTGGCCGGGCCGGGGCTGCCCATGGTGCAACTGGCGGATCATTTGGCCACGGTGGACTTCACCGCGACCTATCTAGCCCTCGGCTTGGGGCTGGACCCCTCGATCTCGCCGCACGTGGCCGACCTACGGGATCGCACCCGGTAGTCTTTGCCTGCGTGAGCAGCACTGAGTTTGACCTCATCATCATCGGCAGCGGTTCCGGCAACGCCCTGATCGGCCCAGAACACGACGATAAGCGCGTTGCAGTCGTGGAGTCTGGTGCCTTCGGCGGCACCTGCCTCAACGTCGGCTGCATCCCCACCAAGATGTTTGTGTATGCCGCTGAGGTCGCTCGCAGTGTCGCCACAGCAGACCGCTACGGCATCCAGGCCAGCCTCGATCATGTCCGGTGGGCCGACATCCGGGATCGGATCTTTGGTCGAATAGATCCCATCTCCGAAGGTGGCCGCGACTACCGACGTGATGGCGAGAACACCACGTTGTATGCCGGGCGCGCCGAGTTCACCGGGCCGAACACGCTGCTTGTGCGCGATCTGCCTGATGGCTCCAGCGCACAGCTGAGCGCTCCAACGATCGTCATCGCCACCGGTTCCTCACCCGTGTTGCCACCTGTGGCTACGGACACCGACGTCGACGTGCACACCTCGGACACCGTGATGCGGTTGGCCACCCTTCCCGGCTCGATGCTGATTGTTGGGGGCGGCTACATCTCCGCAGAGTTTGCGCACGTTTTCGCCGACCTCGGCGTGAAGGTCACCGTGGTGCATCGCGGTGAAACGCTGCTTCGTGAACAGGACGAGGAGATCAGCAGCCGCTTCACGACTGCGGCCGAGCAACAGTGGGACGTCCGCCTCGGCACAGAGGTCGAGGCTCTACGGACCGGCGATCACGACAGCCAGGGCATCGTGGCGCAGTTGAGCGACGGAACGCTGACCCATGCCGATGTGGTGCTCTTTGCCACCGGGCGGGCGCCGAACTCCGGGCTGGGACTCGAGGCGGCGGGCATCGATGTACGGGACGACGGGCGCGTCGCGGTGGATGAGTTTGGACGGACCAGCGCCGCGGGGGTCTGGGCACTGGGTGATGTCAGTTCCCCCTACCAACTCAAGCACGTGGCCAATGCCGAAGCCCGGGTCGTGGCGCACAATCTGGCTCACCCCGACGACCTACGGGCGCTGCCCCACGACGTGGTGCCCGCAGCGGTCTTCACCCAGCCGCAAATTGCCGCCGTGGGGATGACGGAGGCGCACGCCCGTGAGGCGGGGCACGACGTCACCGTGAAGGTGCAGGCGTACGGCGATACCGCATATGGGTGGGCCATGGAAGACAACAACAGCGTGCTGAAACTCGTGGGCGACCGATCGACCGGATTGTTGCTGGGTGCACACTTCCTGGGGCCGCAAGCATCGAGTCTGATTCAGCCTCTCGTCCAAGCGATGTCCTACGGTCTGCCCGCGGCGGATCTGGCGCGCGGACAGTACTGGATTCACCCAGCCCTGGCCGAGGTGGTTGAGAACGCGCTCTTGGGTCTCGATTTCGACTGACCAACGCGTACTGCGACCGCGCTGTGGAGGGCGCGGAAGGGCCACCACGTACGATGGACTTTTTGACCCCCCCACACATGAAGGAATACCTGCGGATGAGCTTTGACTACTCGGTGGCCGACCTCGCCCTCGCGCCGACCGGCCGACACCAAATCAGGTTGGCCGAGCACGAGATGCCTGGCCTGATGGCGATCCGGCAACGGTACGCGTCCAGTCAGCCGCTGGCGGGAGCGCGCATCGCCGGATCGCTGCACATGACGGTGCAGACCGCTGTGCTGATCGAGACGTTGGTCGCGCTGGGCGCAGAGGTCCGCTGGGCCTCGTGCAATATCTTCTCCACCCAGGACGAGGCGGCCGCGGCCGTGGTGGTCGGGCCCGAGGGCAGCGCAGCAGAACCGGCGGGCGTCCCGGTCTTCGCCTGGAAGGGTGAGACGCTCGAGGAGTACTGGTGGTGCACGACCCAGATCCTCGACTGGCCCGGAGAGCAGGGCGCCAACATGATTCTGGACGACGGTGGGGATGCCACGCTGCTCCTGCACAACGGCAAGAAGTGGGAGGCGGCCGGCGTCGTACCCACTGCCGACGAGCTGGACCCCGAGGAGTGGAAGGTCATCCTGGAGACGGTGCGCGGCACGCTCACCGAGCAGCCGCAGCGCTGGACCGACATCTCCGAGCAGATCCTCGGGGTGACCGAGGAGACCACCACCGGTGTCCATCGGCTGTACCAGCTGCACGAGGCCGACCAGCTGCTCTTCCCGGCGATCAACGTCAACGACGCCGTGACAAAGTCGAAGTTCGACAATAAGTACGGGTGCCGGCACAGTCTGATCGATGGGCTGAACCGCGCCACGGACACCTTGATCGGCGGCAAGACCATCGTGGTAGCCGGCTTCGGAGACGTGGGCAAGGGCTGCGCAGAGGCCCTCGCCGGGCAGGGCGGCCGGGTCATCGTGACCGAGGTCGACCCGATCTGTGCCCTGCAGGCGGCGATGGAGGGTTACCAGGTGGCAGCTCTCGAAGATGTCCTGGACCGCGCGGACTTCTTCGTCACCACGACCGGCTGCCGGGACGTGATCACTGCCGAGCACATGCAGGGTATGAAGGACAAGGCAATCGTGGCCAACATCGGTCACTTCGACAACGAGATCGATATGGCGGGCTTGGCCCGGGTGCCAGGCGTCCAGCGGGTGGAGATCAAGCCGCAGGTGCACGAGTGGGTCATGCCGGCACAGACACATACAGACCCTGAGACGGGCGAGGAAGTGGCCCGTGACGAGCGCTCGATCATCGTCTTGTCCGAAGGGCGACTGATGAACCTGGGCAATGCCACAGGGCACCCCAGTTTCGTCATGTCGAACTCATTCTCCAACCAAACGTTGGCTCAGATCGAGCTGTTCACCAAGGGTGAGGAGTACCCGCTCGGGGTTCACGTACTGCCCAAACACCTTGATGAAGAGGTCGCTCGGCTGCATTTGGAGGCCCTCGGAGCCGTGTTGACTGAGTTGACCAAAGAGCAAGCGGAGTA
>JBATUU010000012.1:0-6276 GCA_049671385.1 Ornithinimicrobium sp.
AACACCCACACGAAAGGGGCACCCAGCTCATGGCCATTCACGGTTCACTCTTCAAAGACTTCCAGGAGAACCCCTCCACCGATCCATTCGTCCTGCAGAATAAGAAGTTGTTGAAGATCTCGATGAACTACGGGCCGGTGAATGCCAAGACCGGTTCGATGGTCGCCTACCAGGGCGATGTGAAGTTCGCGAACAAGGGGTCCGGTGGACTGAACAAACTCATCAAGTCAAAGATGACTGGCGAAGGCGTCCAGATGATGACCTGCACCGGCTCGGGCGAACTCTTCGTCGCTGAGGATGCCTCAGAAATTCAAGTGATGTATCTGGAGAACGACGAGATCTCGGTCAACGGCAACAGCATCTTGGCGTTCTCCTCATCGATCGACTGGGACATCCGCCGAATTCAAGCGCGCGGCGGGATGATGACCGGCGGCATGTACAACGTGCACCTCAAAGGCACGGGTTATGTGGCCATCACGACCAAGGGCGACCCCGTGGCCTTCGACGTGGCCCAGGCGCCCACGTTCGGTGATGCACAGGCCGTGGTGATGTGGACAGCTGGCGTCAACATGGACATCAAGGTCGACAGTGGTGGCTTGGGCTCCTTGGTCCGCGGCGGCACCGGCGAGATGCTCCAGATGGCATTCAGCGGCCAGGGGTATGTGCTGATCCAGCCATCAGAGGGCGTTGTGACCGGCGGCGGCCAAGGCGCAGGCAAAAGCGGAGGCATTGGAGAGATGTTCCAGTAAGGCCCCACGACGGCGGGTGACATCACTCGACGTTATCGGTGTAGGCATTTGTGCGTCGTTGTGTAGACGAAGTTGATGCTTCAGGCTGTTCCTATGTCTACGTCTTCGGCGCTACAACCCATCATCGATGAGTTCCTGCCCGTTCCGGGGTACATGAATGCCCCGACGATGGGTCTGCCTCCGAGGTCCGTTGTCGAGGCAATGCAGGCGGGCCTGATCGACTGGCAGGTCGGCGCTGCGACTCCAGTGATCTACGACGACGCAGTGGAGGCATCTCGACGCGGGTATGCGGATCTGGTCGATGTCCGCGAAGACGCGGTGTCCGTCGGCCCGGCCGCCTCAGTGTTCGCAGGTCTGGTGGCGGCCTCCCTGCCCGACACCGCGCGTGTTGTGGTTGTCGCGGATGACTTCACGTCGATCATCTTTCCGTTTCTGACCCAACAGCAAGACCGCGGGGTCCAGGTCGACTTGGTGCCCTTGCACCTCTTGGCCGATGCGATCAACGCCGACGTCGATCTGGTTGTCTTCAGCTTGGCGCAAAGCTCCAATGGTGCCCTCGTGGATGTCGATGCCGTGCGCGAACAGGCCGCAGCCTGCGGGGCGCTGACCTTTTGCGATACGACCCAGGCCGCGGGGTGGTATCCGGTGCACGCCGGCGACTTCGATCTCACCGTGTGTGCGGCATACAAGTGGCTGTGTCAGCCCCGAGGAGCCGCCTACTTCACTGCCACCGAGGCCGCTCGGGAGCGGCTGACTGCGATTCATGCCAACTGGTATGCCGGTCGGTCCCGATGGGACTCGGTCTATGGCCCCTCGATGGATCTGGCTGACGACGCTCGCCGATTCGACATCTCTCCGGGTTGGCTGACCTGGGTGGGAGCTGCGGTCGCCGCAGAGATTTTTACGCGGGTGCCGAGGCAGGCATTGGGGACCCACGGCATCGCTCTGGCTGAGGACTTGCGAGATCGCCTCGGTCTGTCGAGCCGGCCCAGCCCGGTGGTCGTGCTGCCGGACCGCTCTGGTGACCTCGCGCAGCGGATGGCGGATCGCGGTGTTCAGGCCGCATCTCGGGCAGGAGCCGTCCGGGTGGGTTTCCACCTGTGGAACACCCCCGACGATGTCGACCTGGTTGCCAGCGCACTACCCTGACCGGGTGTCCGCGACCCCGACCGTGCCCCCGCCTGCTCCGGTAGTGGCGGACGATGTGGCACGTGTTCTGGATCTTTTGCGGACCGGCAATGTTGCTGTTTTGACCGGGGCTGGCATGTCGACCGCGAGCGGCATCCCCGACTACCGCGGACCCGATGGCGAACGGCGCGTCCAGCCGATGCAGTATGCCGAGTTCCTGGCGGACCCCCGGGGACGACAGCGGTATTGGGCCAGGGCATTCGCCGGGTGGGAGCGCTTCGCCGCCGCTGGACCGAACAGTTCTCACTACAGTGTGGCCCGGTGGCAAGACGCTGGCGCCTTAACGGGCATCATCACTCAGAATGTGGATGGATTGCATCAAGCCGCTGGGGCTCGCGACGTGATCGAACTGCACGGAAATCTAGCCCATGTCGTGTGCCTGGACTGTGCTCAACGCTATTCGCGCGCTGTCATGCATCGATGGCTGAGCGAGGCGAACCCCGACTTCGTCACCGGGGCGGATGCCACACACATCCGACCAGACGGCGATGTTGCGCTTTCGGCCGAGCGCGTCGCCTCTTTCGTCGTGGTCCGCTGCCCCGCATGTGGCCATGACCGGCTGAAGCCGGATGTGGTCTTCTTCGGTGGGTCCGTGGAGCGGCCATTGGTCGAGCAGTCGTTTGCGCTGGTGGAGCGATCTGAGGCGCTCTTGGTCCTGGGGTCCTCGTTGCAGGTGATGAGCGGATATCGGTTCGTTCGGCGAGCACATGCCTTGGGAATGCCGATCGCGGTCATCACCCGTGGCATGACCCGCGGCCAACAGGAAACCACCGTGCATGTCGATGCACTCTTGGCCGAGGTCGTCCCCAGCTTGGCTCGGGAGCTTGCTGGTGATCATTTGCCAGACAGCACAGTGCCGTCCGCCGGAGGGGATGGAGTCGGCGAACGGCACTGAGGAGTGGGGGCTACAGCCGGCGAAGCACCGCCGTCACTTTGCCGAGGATGACAGCGTGGTCGCCGTTGATCGGATCGTAATCGTCGTTGTGCGGGAGCAGCCACACGTTGTCAGCTGTGCGCTTGAAGGTCTTCACCGTGGCCTCGTTGTCCAACATCGCCGCCACGATGTCGCCGTTGTCCGCCGAGGGTTGACGCCTGACCACGACGTAGTCGCCGTCACAGATTGCAGCGTCGACCATTGAATCGCCCACCACGTTGAGCAGGAACAAGTCGCCGTCACCGACGATCTGCTTCGGCAGCGGGAAAATGTCCTCGACCGCTTGCTCCGCAAGGATCGGACCGCCCGCAGCGATGCGGCCAACGACCGGAACGTAGGACGCAGCAGGCTTGGCGTCGGCACTATCGGTGGGATCGCTCTCGTCCTCGTCCATGGCAGCGAGCGGCTCTTCACCGCGTCGGTAGCCACGTTGACTGCCGCCCGCCGATGGCATCACGACCTCGATAGCGCGTGGCCGGTGTGGGTCGCGCCGCAGGTAGCCCTTGCGCTCCAACATCTTGAGTTGGTGGGCAACCGAGGACGGGGACGTCAGACCCACTGCCTCGCCGATCTCGCGCAGGCTCGGCGGGTAGCCACGTAGATCGACCGCGTCCCGGATCACCTCCAAGACGCGCTGCTGACGCGCTGTCAGCTCCGGCTCACTGGAGTGAGTCGTGAATTCGTGTATATCTGCCATCTGTTCCATCCCCTCCGGACGAAAACCGCTGGTCAACGGGTATGTCGGTGCTCGGTGATGCACTGAGCCGTATGACCAAATCGTACGAGCGTTCGGATCGGCAGGCAAACATATGTTCGACGCGGCGTGTCGAGACATTCGTACGAACGTGCTATACAGTAGACACATGTTCTATCGAACGTATGTCTGTGTCGCACCGTGACACCGATGTACGGATCCTGGAATCTCAGCGAGGAGCAACCATGAGTGCACTGTCCGTGACGAGCGCCGATATCGCGACGATCCCTACCGTACGTCCCCGGCTCTATCTCGCTGGTGGCACCGAGGTTGACGGCGCGAGCTCTTCCGAAACGCAGATGGTGATGACTCGGCGGGGTCGACTTGCCCTCACGATGTCGAGCCTGATGGCCCTTGTCATCGCGGCGGTGCTCGCTCTGTCGATGATGGGTCCTGCCAGTGCTGATAGTCAGGTCGTCGTGCAGCCGGGGCAGACGCTGTCACAGATCGCAGCTAGTGAGCTGCCGCACCTGAGTCTTGACCGAGCCATCGTCGACATTCAACTGGCCAATCAAATGAACACGTTGCACGTTCAGGCCGGACAGACCCTCACCATCCCTTAGGACGTAGCGCTATCCACGGCCTTATGCACAATGGGTAGTTGCTCAGAGGGGATGTAGTAGCCGCTAATGTGCGGGTCGAACATCAGGCCGTCGATGCCAGCCTCCTGGTAGGCAGACGCTGTATCGACGACCTCAACGGGGGGTAGGGCGATGGCGCCCAGATGGTCCTCTGGTGCGATCATCTCCTGCTGGACGGCAAAGTGACGGGCGCGGTCACTGTCTGTGAAGGTCAGCAGCATGAGTTGGTCATCAATCTCGGCGGCGGCCGGAGATTCCTCGCCAGGCTCGCCGACTGCGATGAACCACCAGTGGTCCAAGTGCATCGTTGTCCGCCACAATGCTGCGATGCCGACCTGGTCGTCTTCGCCGGTGATCTCGCTGACGAGCCGGTCGATATCGGACTCTGCGGGCGGCGGATTGGCGTCGACGGGCACCACAGAGGTGCCTTCGATCGCGTCAGGGGAATCCGTCATCCCCCTATGGCACCACAGTCATGACCCAAGAAGCCACCGAGTAGACGCGATGCTTGCAGCGCAGACAAGAGCCCAGTCGGGGGAGCGGCTCGGGTTTAGAGCGACAGAGTGGCCGCTGAGGTTGCGTCGAGGTTGGCGGTATCGGATGGCTCAGACCATGAGTGGGGCACGGTAGCGGTCATCGTGGTGCCATCGTCGCGTTTGGTGCCGATCAACCCGGAGAGGTCAAGGAGTCCCGCAATTCTAGGGCCGTGATCGGACAGTGGCACCTGCACCGGCTGCGATCCCACCTGGTGACTTTCACCGCGCACCGCGAGATCGATCGCCGCGCCCTCAGTCACTTCGAAGAGGGCGCAGTCCTGGCGGACCGTGACCCTCAACCGCGACCCGTGCCACAGCATGGTCCAGGAGATCTCCTCCCATTCGGTAGGCATTCGCGGGTCGAAGGTGAGCGCACCGTTGTAGTCCCGCATCCCGCCGAAACCGCCGACGAGCGCACTCCATACGCCGCCGGTTGAGGCGATATGTGATCCGTCGGTGGTGTTGCCGTGACGGTCGTTGAGGTCGACGAACAGCCCTGCGTAGAAGTAGCGAAGCGCCAACTCGTGGTAGCCCACCTCAGCAGCGACGATCGACTGCATCACAGCCGACAGGGTCGAGTCACCAGTGGTGATGGGGTCGTAGTACTCGAAGTTCGCGCGCTTTTGCTCCGCGGTGAACCTGTCCCCCTGGAGGTAGCTTGCCAGCACGACGTCAGCCTGTTTGAGCACCTGGAAGCGATAGATCACCAACGGGTGGTAGTGCAAGAGCAAGGGGCGCTTGTCATCCGGGGTCCCTTCCAGATCCCACATCTCCCGGTCCAGGAAGTGCGAGTCCTGGGGGTGCACGCCGAGCTCATCGTCGTAAGGGATGTACATACCCTTGGCAGCCCTGCGCCACTCCTCGACCTCGGCATCGGCCAGGCCGAGCCGCGACTGCGCTTTGGCGTAGGCATCGGGCGCGCTGGTTCTGAGCTCTCCTAGGGTGCTGGCCGCCACGGCCAGATTGAACTGTGCCATGACGTTGGTGAACAGATTGTCGTTGACCACCGTGGTGTACTCATCAGGGCCGGTGACACCGTGAATGTGAAAACTCTGCTCGCCATTGCCTCGCCAAAAGCCCAGGTCAGCCCACAGCCGCGCGGTCTCGACCAAGATGTCGACGCCCTCTCGCAGCATGAAGGAATGGTCGCCGGTGGCCCGGACATACTTCACCAATGCGAGGGCCACGTCGGCATTGATGTGGTACTGCGCTGTGCCCGCTGCAAAGTACGCAGAAGCCTCCTTACCGTTGATCGTCCGCCACGGAAACAGCGCCCCGTGCTGGTTCAACTCCGCGGCGCGCTCTCGGGCTGCGGGCAACATCTTGTGCCGGAAGCGCAATGTGTTCCTGGCAGCCTGCGGGTCGGTGTAGATCAGGAACGGCAAGACATAGCACTCGGTATCCCAGAAGTAGTGTCCGCCGTATCCCGATCCGGTCATTCCCTTGGCGGGTATGCCGTGGCTGCCCGCGCGCGCGGATGCCTGAGCGAGCTGGAACAAGTTCCAGCGCACTGCCTGTTGCACGGCCGGTTGGC
>JBATUU010000013.1:0-2109 GCA_049671385.1 Ornithinimicrobium sp.
TTGCGCAGGTCGATTCGTCGGGCGAAGTCATGCCCCGGACGGATCGGCAGCATGGGGTGCCACTCGATCGAGGTCTGACCCAACTTCTGCTTCAGGTCTTTGTAGACGGGCAGGCCGCGGGTGCCGAGGTGGTCAAAGAGCATGCGGACCCGAGCGCCTCGCTCCGTGGCCCTGACCAATGCGGCGAAGAACGGCTCAGTGACCTCGTCCCAGGCCATGATGTAGAACTCGACGTGCACCCACTCTTGAGCTTCGTCAATCAGCTCGGCCATGGCCTGCACCGAGGCTACGTAGTCACTGAAGAACTCGACATCGCCGCTACGACCAGGAGGGAAGGCTCCCAGGTGCTCGTTCAGGCGCATAGCGGACGAGACGTGCTCGGGCACGTTGTGCACCACAACCCCGGTGGGGCCGCGGTCAAGACGTGCTTGCAACTGACCGCTTGCTTCAGCTTGTCGTTCCCTGCGTCGGCCACCGATCGAGGTTCTCCCGAAGCTGAGCCACGCCAGCAGGCCTGCCACGGGAGCGATCAAGATGACGATGACCCACGCCATACCCGAAGAAGGCCGGCGGTTCTCCGGGACAATGCCTGGCGCGAGCACTCTGATGAGCAAGCCCACGACAACGACAGTGCCCAGCAGGGCCGCTGTCCAGTGCGACGCTTCCCAATCAGCCACCTCAGTCACCGCTCGATGCCGGCAGTTCGGCCTGTCCACCGAAAAGGAGAGTCACGTCCACCTCGAGAGCTCCGTATCCAGCCTCGTCGAGGCGCTCGCGCAGGCCCTCGCGATCGGCCTCCGGCGGTCGACCGATCGCTTCAATCGATAGCGTGTAGTTGCCCAACGCCTCATTGACACTTACATCCGTCAAGACCCAGTCCTGCTCATCGGCCCACGCCTCGGCGACCTCGTGGACCTGCTGCTGGAGGAAGTGCTGCACGATGACGTTCAAGCTCGTGGCGGCCAAGGGCAGACTCACCAATGCCAGCATGGCACCGACCCCCGCCAGAGTGCGACCACGCAAGACGCCCACCTCGGCCCCCGACTCTTGGGCGATCGCGCGGACTCCGGCGACCAACATCAGCAGGATGACTGTCGCGATGATCGCAGCGACATTGGTCGTGAACAGGACCAACGCTCCAAAGGACTCTTCCCACTCGTCTGCTTCAGCAGTCAACCCCACGACAGCCAACGGAGGCACCAGGCTGATCGCGATGGCCACACCTGGCAACGTGTCCGAGACCTCGGAGCGCAGCAAGGCAAACGCGCCGACAAATCCTGTTGCGATCGCGGCAACCAGATCGATTAATCCTGGGCTCACGCGGCCGGACACCTGAGAGTTGGTGGAGGCGTCGACGTCGATAGGCATCAAGAGCCCCAGGAGGAAGCCGACCGCGATCACCACCAGGGCCCCACCCAGGACCAAGGAGATGCTGCGCAGCATAGCGGCTCGCTGCGCAAGCACGATGCTCATCGCCGTGCCCAGAATAGGCGTCATCAACGGAGCCACAATCATTGCGCCAATCACGGTGGCCGTGGAGTCAGCGACAACGCCAGCGCTGGCGATCACGGCGCTCAACGTAAGCAGCACCCAGAATGCCGAAAGATTGCGGGACTTGTCCCCGGCCGTCATGAAGACTTTGCCCGTGATTCGGTCGAGGTCAGACGGTAGAACGGTGCCGATGATATTCATGCTGTCACTCCCCTTGGGTGGACTATCGCCTGAAGCCACACAATCATGACCTACCGGCAAATGAGCCTGTCAATACAGTGGTGTGGACACGCTGGAGACTAGAAAGGGCTACATGAGTCAGGCAGGTTTTGTCTTCGATGCTGGCTACGGGCGCCTGCTGGTGCGCTCGGCGCTTGTAGGCATACTCACCGGTGGGTCCGTCATCGTCTTTATGGGCGCCGAGTACGTGCTGCACGAAATCGTGTGGTCGGGGCGGCCGACTCCGACCGGTTGGTTCTCCGGATCGGCCTATGCGGTGCTGGTGATTTTGGTGGCCGGGGTCATTGTGGGATGGCTGCGCAAGAGGTTCGCCATGTCTGGGCAGGATCCCAACTTCGTCGATGAGCTCATCGAGGGAGAGGTCGACCCGCGCCACTC
>JBATUU010000014.1:0-13441 GCA_049671385.1 Ornithinimicrobium sp.
CTTGATGTGCAGCATCTGCTCGGCCTGGATCTTGATGTCGCTGGCCGTGCCGCCGATGCCACCAGAAGGCTGGTGCATCATCACGCGGGAGTGCGGGGTGGCGTAGCGCTTGCCCTTTTCGCCCGCTGACAGCAAGAACTGGCCCATCGATGCAGCCAGACCCATCGCCACAGTGGCAACGTCGTTGGGCACCCACTGCATGGTGTCGAAGATCGCCATACCGGCGGTCACCGAGCCACCGGGTGAGTTGATGTACAGCCAGATGTCGGCTTCCGGGTCCTCGGCAGCGAGCAACAACAACTGGGCGCAGATCGCGTTCGCATTGTCGTCTCGTACATCGGAGCCAAGGAAGATGATGCGCTCCTTCAGCAGCCGGTTGTAGATCTGGTCGTCCAGACCTGCGACCGGGCGATCCCCGGCCGCGACGATCTCGGAGTTGCTCATCGTTGCTCCCTGTCCTGCGGTTGCTGGATTACGGTCCATGTCGAGCCGATGCATCGGTACTCGGCACCTTCTCGCTGACACTAACGTCGAAGTCGTCACCTGCACTCCCATAGGTATGCCGTGTTCGCCGTGAGCGCACAAGCAGAGCACGTCACCGCCGATTCAGGGACGAGTGTCATACCGATCTCGGCAGCTACGAGCCTCCGCAGTGGCTCTGCAATGACGAACCCGCTGCTGAGACACCCCGTGTCGTGATGCCTCGCTGTGGATAACCCTGGGGTCTGTCACTGCACCCATCTAGTCTGGACGTATGTTCGATACGGCTCTCAGCGGGCGCACCGTTGCTCCACGCGGAGTGACTGTGCGTGCTGCGATCGACGACGCGGGGCGCGCGTTGGGTGATGCGCGGGGTGCGGCCGTCGAAGCAGGCATGATCCCCCAGGGCGACCTCGTCGCTTCACTAGAGGGTCTGGTCGGGTTGCGGGCTGTTATTGAGCCGATCCTGCTCACCCTGATCAGTGAGGCTGTAGACCGCGGCCTCCCCGGCGAGGTCGGGCTCACCGCGAGGGACTGGCTCGGAGCGCGTTGCCCTTGGCTCACCCGCTCCGAAATTGGCGACGTCGTCACTGTCGCGGAAGGCATCACCGACCCGCGCCACACCCACCTTGCTGAGGTTGCATATGCCGGTGGGGTGCCCTTGCGGCGCATCGCGAAACTGATGCGCTCCCTAGAACGCATCAGTGCGGTCTGTGACGCAGACGCCTACGCGGGCAGTATCGATGCGTTACTCCCGGTGGTCACCGATGTCGCATTTACAGACAAAGACCTACACGCCGCCACCGACCACTTGCTGGAGTGCGCGCTGCCGGACAAAGACAAGGCCGCTGTGACCGCCGCGGCGTACGCATCCCGCGGCTTGCACGAATCCTCCCTCGCTGGTGGGTTACTCACCCGGTTCGTGGTGACCTGCGACAGACCTGGGGCCGCGCTGATCCGCGCCATCTTGACCAGCCCCCTCGCTGCGCCCGCACCCGGCACTGCCTGCACATCGGCAGAAACATCAGGTGACGACAACGCCAGAGATGAGCGGACCGCACAGCAACGCAGGTACGACGCGCTGATCACCGTCTTAGAGCGCGGCTTGAGCGGCCCCGCCGGCACACCTACCACCAGTCGGGCGAAGATCTTCCTCACGATGAGCTACGACACCCTGGCCAATCAACTGATGGGCGCGGGTCGTACTTTTACCAAGGAAAACCTGACCGCGTCATCTGTGCGCACGTTGGCGTGCTCCGCAGACCTCATACCGATCGTGCTGGGCACCGACTCCGAAGTGCTTGACGTGGGGCGTGAACACCGCCTCGCTACCCCAGGGCAAATCAAGGCGCTCTGGCACCGCGACAAAGGGTGCACCTTCCCGGGATGCAGCACCCCAGCAACCTGGACCGATGCGCACCACGTGAACTGGTGGTCCCGCAGCGGCCGCACCGACCTGACCAACCTCGCCCTCCTGTGTGGACGCCACCACACCCGAGTCCACGAGCACGACCTGAGCGCAACCATTAGCACCACGAATGTCACGTGGCACCTTTGACGACCCCGCCCAATCCCGACCACCACGGTCGGGGACTTGGCCGCGCCATTGCACGAAGGACGCCGACAGCACAGGGGCCTGCGTTGCTGTTCGGGCGACGTGCTGGCCGTGGCTTGAGGCGGCGCCCAGCTACCGACTACTTGGCGGCTGCCTCAGCAGTCTCCTCAGGAGTAGCCTCTGCGCTAGCAGCGCCGTTGTCAGCAGGGGTCTCGGTGTCGAGCTCCTCGGAGATGGAGTCCTCGCCAGAAGTGTCGAGGGCGACGTCAGCGTCTGCGTCGGCTGATTCGAAACCGTCCCCGTCGGCTGATTCGAAACCGTCTGCGTCATCTTCTTCGGCCTGCCCGGCGGCGCCCTCTTCGTCCTCTTCCAACTCACTAAGGTCGACGTCGTTGCCGTTGGTGTCGGTGACAGACGCTTCCTCCAGGACGCCAGCAAGCGCTTTGCGGCGACCAACCTCGGTCACCATGGCCGGGACCTGGTTCTCCTGGTCGATCTTCTGAGCGAACTCGTTGGGGTTCATGCCGTACTGCTGCGCGGTCATCATGATGTACTCGATGAGCTCATTCTGCTCGACGTTCACTTGGTCGCGTTCGACAAGCGCGTCGAGCAGGAACTGCGTCTTCATTGCCTTGCGCGTCGATTCGGTCACCTCAGTTCGGTGCTCCTGGTCCTCGCTGCGCTTCTCATTCTCCAGGTGGGACTGGACTTCCTGTTCGACGATTGCATCCGGAAGCGGGATCTCAGTGAGCTCCAGCATCTTGTCGAGCACCCGATCGCGAGCCTGAACTCCCTGCTCGAACTTCACCCCTTGCTCGGCCTGCTTGACCAGGTCAGCACGCAATTCTTCGACTGTGTCGAATTCTGAGGCCAACTGGGCAAACTCATCATCTACCTCAGGCAGCTCGCGTTCTTTGAGCGAAACCAGCGTGACCGAGCAGTCTGCGTCACGTCCAGCGTGCTCTCCGCCGGCCAGCGGGCTCGTGAAGGTCACGACGTCCCCCGCGCTGGCGCCGATCAAGGCCTCGTCCAACCCGTCCAGCATCGTCTTGGAACCGATCTCGTACGACACACCGGTCACCGAATCGATCTCTTCACCGTCAATCGTCGCCTCGAGATCAATCGAGGTGAAGTCACCATCGCGCGCTGCTCGCTCAACGCCGACCAGAGTGCCGAAGCGTGCACGCAAGTTCTCCAGACGCTCGGCGACGTCGTCGTCACTGACCGCCACCGGATCGACCTCGACAGAGATGCCGGAGAAGTCCGGGAGCTCGAAGTGGGGCACGATGTCGACCTCGGCCTCGAAGATGAAGTCTTGGTCCTGCTCCATCGGCAATTCAGTCAGGTTGACCTCGGGCTGGCCCAGTGGGCGCAGCTCGTTCTCCTGCATCGCCTGGGTGTAGAACTCCGGCAGTGCGTCGTTGACCGCCTCCTGCACGACCGCGCCGCGGCCGAAGCGCTGATCAATGATCCGCGAGGGGACCTTGCCCTTGCGGAACCCTGGCACGTTGACCTGCTTGGCGATGTTTGCGTAGGCGGCATCAAGGCGAGGCTTCAGCTCAGCGGCGCCGACCTCGACAGTCAACTTCACTCGGGTCTCGGACAGGGTTTCGACGGCACTCTTCACTACGGGCACTCCAGAATCTGATGGGATTGCGATGAGGTATGTATTCGCGCGCAGCTCGTGGCAGCGAACGGACGACCTGGGAATGGTAGTCGGTCGGGGTAGCCGGATTCGAACCGGCGGCCTTCCGCTCCCAAAGCGGACGCGCTACCAAGCTGCGCCATACCCCGTGATGGTTGTGCTCTGTGCCACGATGTGCCGCGACCCGGCACACGCGACCACGACGCTGCGCTTGCATCGCCGCGGCGGCCGTTAGACTATCTCCTCGGCGCGCTGCTTTGAGCATCGCGACCCGCGGGTGTAGCTCAATGGTAGAGCCCCAGTCTTCCAAACTGGCTACGCGAGTTCGATTCTCGTCACCCGCTCCACTGAGGTCGAGACGGTCCCTGCTGCGACCGCTGAGACTGACCCCGGACCTCGTGCTTACACTGTTACTCGATCCACCGACTACAGGAGGAAACAATCGTGGGACTCATGGACAAGGCGAAGGACGCCGCTGGCGATCACTCGGACCAGGTCAACTCCGGGATCGACAAGGGCAGTGACTATGCCGACGAGAAGACCGGCGGCAAGCACACCGAGCACATCGACAAGGCCGGCGACACTGCACGCGAGCAGGTAGATGGGTTCTCCGGCGAGGCCGACGAAGCCAAGAACGCCAAAGGGCAGAACACCGAGTAGTTCGTTAGTTCGTCAACGCGGGTCCCGGCAGTCGTTCGGGGCCCGCGTTTCATTGTCCTGCAGGCCATTGAGTCGCTCCTAGCAAACAGCATGTGCGCGAGATGCGATCTCGGAGCCTCAGCGGTCTAGCGCCGCAACCGCTCGCGCATGTTGACCACCAGAACGACCGCAGCCGCGATCAAGCAGGGCACGATCACGACATACCGCCACTCTTGGTATGCGTAGAACAGCGCGATCAGCAGCAGCGCCAACGCAACAAAGCGCAGCGCCACAGCCAGGAACTGCTTGCGCAACAATCCTTCGACCCCCATCAAGAACAAGACCGAGAAGATGGCAGCGATCGGTGAACTGAAGCCGAGCACCGGTGAGATCACGAAGGCGATCGAGCACAAGATCAACGGCGTGCTGATGACTGCCCACCAGGACAACAACGTCGACCGAATGCCCGCGACCGGCTCCAGAGGCGTCAAACGATGGGCAAGGTGGTCGTGAGGCCCGGCCGCTGTGGTGGGCGCCTGAGCGGTCGTCTCCAGGTAGGAAACCTCATCGGCTAACTCGGTCTGCTCCATCTTCAACTCCAATAACCGTTGCTCTTCAGGTGCCATGGCTCGCACTTCCGGAGAGCCGGGCGCCAGCCCGGCGGCAGAACGCCTCAAGGCCGATCGTGCCGCTGCCAACTCGTGGTCCAAGTCCGCGAGCCGAGTCCGTATTTGTTGTCCGCGCGCGGCGACCAGCTCAGCCTCGGCTTCAGCATTGGCAGACACCTTGGCCAACCCTGACCAGCCGACCGGATCAGCCCATGAAGCCCGTACGGTGCCGTCGCGCTCATACCTGGGCCCGGCTGGTCCGCGCTCACCTCCGAGCCGGTCACGGGTGTCGTGACCCCACAGCCCGCGGTATGCGCGCACCCAGTCGAGCTGCGACCCACCCTCGATCTGCACCGGCTCCCACGCCTCGTCCTCCCCCGGGCCGATTCCTCGGCCATCACCGCGCGCATAGTCCACATACGGAATCGCCAATCCTCCACCTTGTGCGGTGCTTGACCACGGGGTAAAGATGCGGGCAGCACGTCGTAGTCCGCGGACCACCCACGGCAATGTCGGCGGCTGCACCGTGATCAAGTAGTCGCCTGCCAGGTAGGCACCCGAATGTGAGCCAGCACCGGCGAAGACCACGGCGTGACGGCCCTCGACCAGGCTCAGATCGGGGTCGTCCCATCGCCGACGTAAATCATCTCCGGTCTCGTCGTGGGCTGAGAAGACGACCCATCGTGGCATCGGCAGCCCCTGATCATCGAGATCACCGACGCCATCGAGGTAGATCGTGACGTGCTCCCAGTCGCCTTCATGTTCGTTGACACCGCCAAAGCCGGAGCGCCAATTGTTGAAGCAATAGAAGAACCAATATTGGGCGATGATCCAGTCCCCATCGCGCACGATCCGGCCGTAGTAGGTCGGACGATCCACGCCCAAGTGATCACGTTGCAGAAGAAAGGACCGGGCCGCGCTGCCGCCGGGAACGCTGCCCCGAAAGAGCAGCGAAAGCCGATTGGCCGCATCGATCATCCGAGCTGCAACGCCGACCGAGGCCAACCGGCTCGACCCCCGCAGCAGCGGTGGCCGGTCTTTGAGCGGGATCCGCACCGCGCGCTTATTCTCAGCGCTGGTATCCACCCCCGACAATGAGTGCCCCAACCCCTGGTGGGTGGCGCAATAGCTGGACAACGACGTCAGGTCGAGGGCTCCCGGCGCAAACTCGCGGCTTGAATCTCCGTCCGGGTCATCCCTCCACAGTGCCGCGTGCTCGACGTACTTTTCGGCCGAGACCGGAAAGAAGAACTCACCCTGGGTAAACCGAATCACCGGTTCGTAGGCCCGAAGCAGGTCGAAGTCGGACGTCATCGCGAGCTTCAGCCAAGTGCAGGCAAGGTGCCGTCGGCCTCGTAAGCACTCATCATGTCGATCCGCACCTGGTGACGATCCGCGCCGGAGTAGTCGGTCGCGATGAACGCCTCAACCATCGCCCGGCTCTCGTCTTGGCTGTGCATGCGTGCCCCGATCGAGATCACCTGAGCGTTGTTGTGCTCGCGCGCCAGTGTCGCGAGCTCGACGTTGTAGCACAGCGCGGCGCGAATGCCTGCGACCTTGTTGGCGGCGATCTGCTCGCCGTTGCCTGACCCGCCGAGCACCACGCCCAACGAATCGGGATCGGCTGCGACCGCCTCGGCGGCGCGAAGCACGAATACCGGGTAGTTGTCGACGGCGTCGTACTCGAAGGGCCCATGGTCGATGACCTCGTGGCCCTGCTCGGTCAGCCACTGTGACAAATCCTGATGCATCTCGTATGCCGCGTGGTCACCCCCAATGTGAATCCGCATCTGCGCTCTCCTTCTGTTGTCCGTGCGCTACAAACGTGCCCAGCCGGGCTGTATCGACCCCCACACCATGACACCATCAGGACATCTCAGCCACCCCCGATCTATTGGAGGTCTTTCATGCCCGGCACCAATTTGACCCGCGAAGAGGCGCAGCAGCGTTCGCAGCTGATCGAGGTGCAGGCCTATGACATCACGTTGGACCTGACGACAGGACCGCAGACTTTTGGCACCACAACGCGCGTGACCTTCGACTGCGTCCATCCCGGGTCAGACACCTTCATCGATCTGATCGCCGAGTCGGTGCAGTCGATCGAGGTCAACGGGCACAGCCTGGTCATCGACGAAGTATTCGCCGACTCGCGCATACAACTCTGTGACCTGCAAGAACACAATGAGCTGAGGGTGGTGGCGACTGGCGCGTACATGAACACCGGCGAGGGGTTGCACCGGTTCGTGGACCCGGCCGATGACGAGGTGTATCTGTACACCCAGTTCGAGGTGCCCGACAGTCGCCGGATGTACGCGGTGTTCGAGCAGCCTGACCTCAAAGCCACGTTTGCCTTCACGGTCACTGCTCCGGCCCACTGGCAGATCATCTCGAACCAGCCAACGCCCGAGCCGGAGCCTGTGGCTGATGACGGCGCGACGAGCGAGAGCGATCCCGCAGAGAACTCACAGAGTGACCCGGCTCAAGGCGGCCCGAGCGCGACCTGGACCTTCTCCGCAACACCGAGGATCTCCTCATACATCACCGCGCTGGTGGCCGGACCGTATGACGTGGTCCGCGATGAGGTCGCCACCCGCGAGGGCACCGTGCCGTTGGGTGTGTTTTGCCGCAAGAGTCTGCGCGAGCACCTCGACGCCGAGAACATCCTGGCCTGCACCAAGGCTGGTTTTGCCTTTTTCGAGGTCGAGTTCGACTGCGCCTACCCCTTCGCGAAGTACGACCAGATCTTCACCCCCGAATACAACATGGGCGCGATGGAAAATGCCGGATGCGTAACGATCGTTGAGGACTACATCTTCCGCTCCAAAGTCACCGAGACCATGATCGAACGGCGGGCGTTGACCATCCTGCACGAGCTCGCTCATATGTGGTTCGGCGACCTGGTGACGATGCGTTGGTGGGATGACCTGTGGCTCAATGAGTCCTTTGCCGAATGGGCCTCCACAGTGGCGCAGGCTGAGGCCACGGAGTGGACCGAGGCGTGGACGACGTTCGCGACCTCGGAGAAGGCATGGGCCTACCGCCAAGATCAACTGTCATCCACCCACCCCGTTGCGGCCGACATGGTGGATCTGGCTGCGGTCGAGGTCAACTTCGATGGCATTACCTACGCCAAGGGCGCCTCCGTGCTCAAGCAGCTGGTCGCCTACGTCGGCCGCGAAGCCTTCACCGGTGGGCTGCGGGCCTACTTCGCCAAACACGCCTGGGGAAATACGACCTTGGCCGACCTGCTGACCGAGTTGGAGGCCACCTCCGGTCGCGCCCTCGGCGACTGGTCGCAGGTATGGCTGCAGACCGCGGGCGTTAACACAATGACACCGGATCTGACCGTCGAAGACGGCGTGATCACCGCCGCGACCATCATCCAAGCAGCACCGGAGGACTATCCGACGCTACGACCACATCGGCTGGCCGTGGGCTCGTATACACGCAATGGACAGGGGCTCGTCCGCACCGGCAGGGTCGAGTTGGACGTCGAGGGCGAACGCACGGAGGTGCCCGATCTTGTCGGCCAGCACATGCCCGACGTCTTGCTCCTGAACGACGACGACCTGGCCTACACCAAGATTCGCCTCGACGAGCACTCGTTGGCTACTGCGTTGGCCGACCCGAGAGCACTCCAAGACTCGCTGCCGCGTGCGTTGGTGCTCGGCGCGGCCTGGGACATGACCCGCGATGCGCACCTACCAGCGAGTGACTACGTACGTCTGGCACTGCGCGCACTACCGGGTGAGAGCGACTCCACGTTGCTGCGGATGTTGCTCCTTCAGTTGAGCACTGCTGCTCGCATGTATGCCGCCCCGGCGCATCGACCGGCACTTCTGGCTGAGGTGGCGTCCGGGCTGCGGGCAGCAGTCACCGACGCAGCGCCCGGAAGCGATGCCCAGTTGCAACTGATGGCAGCCTTTGCCGCTTTCGCTACAGCCGAAGAAGACCTGGCCATGGTGCGCGGCGCGTTGGACGGCAGCGAGCCCCTCGAGGGCCTTGTCGTCGACCAGGACCAGCGGTGGGGCCTGTTGACCTCGCTGGTCGCCGCAGGTGCGGCCGAGCAGTCGGAGGTTGAGATCGAGCGCGAGCGGGACAACACCTCACATGGCCGCGAGAAGGCCGCCCGTGCCTTCGCCTGCGCCCCGACTGCGGCGGCGAAAGAAGCCGCGTGGGAGGCGGCGGTCGAGCAGACGACGCTGCCCAATGCGGTCTTGGCCGCCACGGCCGCAGGCTTTGGTCGTGCGCGCGACCCGGAGGTGCTGCGTCCTTTCGTCGAGCGCTACTTCGAGGTCATCGAAGATGTCTGGGACTCGCGCACGCACGCCATCGCCGAGGGCATCGTTTCGGGCTTCTATCCGATGGCGCTGGCTGATCGCGAACTCCTCGAGGCCACCCAAACGTGGCTCGATGAGCACCCGGAGGCAGCCAGTGGGCTGCGGCGCACGGTCAGTGAGAGCCGAGACGCGCTCGTGCGCGCTGTGGCCGCGCAAGCCGTCGACGCATCCGGCACGCTGGGCTGAGGGCAAACAGACTCGCCTACAGTGAGCCAGTGGACCAACAAGAGATCGATGCGTTCTGGCGGGACGCCTCCATCAGAGGGCGTCTCAACCCGGCGGGCGCATACCTGGGCCGGACCGTCGACGAGGCGCTGCCGCCGCCTGCCTGGTCCTTTGGTCGTGATCCCGCTGAAGCGGATCTGCTCTTGGGGTTGGTGCTGAACGGCACAAAGACGGCGACCTCGAGTGCGCGCTCCGAGTATGCCGACGACGACGACCTACCTACTGCCGGCATGCTGTCGATCCTGCTGGACGGCGGGGAGCACCCACGGGCTCTAATCCGCATCACCGATGTCGCGGTCGTCCCGTTTGACGCAGTCGACGCCGACCACGCAGCCGCCGAGGGTGAGGGCGATCGCTCCTTGGACTACTGGCGAGCAGCCCATCGAGACTTCTTCAGTGACGGCGAAGCACCGTTCGACCCCTTGATGGAAGTGGTTCTGGAGAGATTCGTGGTGCTCGCGGCTCGTGAGGTGGGCTCCCGGGCCACGGCCAACCTCTAGGCCCGGCGAGAGACTGTTCGAGCCAGCCGCCGCGCTGAGCGCTTCACAAACAACTCCTCCAACAACAACGGGCGGCCCTCCGGGCCGGCCAGCGGCACCTGCCAGTTCGGATACTCCTCGTGGGTGCCGGGTTGGTTGATGATCCGGACGTCCTCGGCCAGGTCAGAGATCGAGACTCCGACCAATTTGGCCGGCGACCAGGTGAGATAGCGGTGCAGCGCTTCGACTTGCGCGGCCACGGACGCGCCCTCATCGAGAAGGCCCCGCTCACGCAACACTGCCAACACCTCGTCGCGGGCTGCCTCATCCTCCCCCAGCTCCTCTTCCCACGATCGGGTCAGCAGCCCCAAATCGCGCCGCAAGTGCATATGCACACCCCGTAGATACCCAGCGGTCGGGGGCAAGTCATGCGTCGTCACCGTGGCCAAACACAGCTGCCGATACTTCTCCGGTGGCACCGGGCCGTTCTCGTTGCGCTCAAACCACAAGATGGAGGTGCCCAAGATGCCCCGTTCGCGCAGATAATCTCGCACCCACGGCTCGACAGTCCCGAGATCCTCACCGATGATCACGGCACCCGCGCGCCGCGCCTCCAACATCAAGATGCCGATCATCGCCTCATGGTCGTAGCGCACATACGTGCCCTCATTCGGCGCCAGCCCATCCGGGATCCACCACAGGCGGAACAAGCCGATCACGTGGTCGACCCGTAACCCACCGGCATCGCGGAGCACTGAGGTCAACATCTCGCGGTATGGCGCGTACCCGGAGTCAGCGAGCGCCGCCGGCTGCCACGGTGGCTGGCTCCAGTCTTGGCCGAGTTGGTTGTATTGGTCTGGTGGCGCACCGACGGTGACGCCTCGGGCCAAGGTGTTGCGCAGCGCCCAGGCGTCGGCACCGCGTGGATGCACGCCTACAGCTAGATCGTGCACGACTCCGATGCGCATACCGGTGTCCAGCAGGTCACGCTGCACACCGGCGAGCTGCTCGGCAGCGATCCACTGCAGCCACAGATAGAACTCGACGTCGCGGTCGCGCTTGGACCGGAAAGCCTCCACCGCCGGGCTGGCTGGATCCTGCAATTCCTCCGGCCACTCGCTGAACGGTGTGCCTTGGTCGATGCTCAGCGCACACCACGTGGCGAAGTCCACAAGGCTCTCTCCGCCGCGCTCACAGAAGGCGTGGAACGCGCGCTCGCGCCGCAGCGACAACGGTTGGTTGAACACCAACCGCAGCGCGGCCTCTTTTGCGGCCCAGACCTGGTCGCGTTCCAAGAAGTCCAACTCGAGGTAACGCTGCGCGTCATCGGCATGCCACTCGATCAGCTGCCGCTCAGCGGCCGAGAGGTAGGCGACCTCGGGCACATCCTCGACCCGGATATACAACGGACTGACGAAGCGGCGAGTGGTCGGCAAGTACGGTGACGGCTCGATCGGCGCCTCGGGTTCAGCGGCGTGCAGCGGGTTGACGAGCACGAAGTCCGCGCCCAGCCCGGCTGCCCAGGCACCCGCATCGCCGAGGTCGGCGAGGTCACCTAGGCCCCACGAGCGCGCGGAGCGCATGGCATACAGCTGGGTCATCAGACCCCACTGTTGGCCGCCGTCGGCCCGCAGGTGAGCAGGTAGCGACAACGCGGCGGGATAGACCACGACCGTGGTGTGCAGTGGCTGGTCGTCGGGGCATCCAGGGCCTTCGTACACCAACTGGTGCCACCCCAACGGCAGGTCATCGGGCAACATCGCCGACTGTCGCTGCTTCGCGACTCCGTCGACCTCCATCGTTTCGTTTCCCGACTCCACCACGATGGTGCGCGCTAGGCCGGTCTCGGTGCGCACAGTGGCACTGATCCGCTCGCCCGGCACACCGTGAACTAGAACTTCCCGCGCCTCACCCTGGGGCAACCCGACAAAGGACACGGCGAACCGCTTCCAGGTCAGCCGGGCGTGGTCCTCGAGGGCTTGCTCCGCTTCGGACTCGTTGCTGACGTTCACGCCCAGGGCCGCCAAGACCGCATAGACCGTCTTGGCGCTGACCGGGCGATGAATGCCCTGCCAGTCCCAAAACTCAGTGGCCACACCGTGGACCTGGGCGAGGCGGGTCAGCGCCTCCGGAAGCTGCTGGGTCACTTCTATTCCTTGGACTCGGGCGGCAGGGGGCGCACACAGGAGACCTTACTGTGTCAGGTCGCACAACGGGCGTCCGGCGGCGCGATGTCTGGCCCATACGTTCAACCGCGCCGTTGAGAGACAATGACCCGTATGCCGTTCGAGACATGGAGAGAATTCGGGACGTGGATCCTGACGCCGTCCCTGCACATCGTCTTGATCATTGTTGGCGCACTGTTGGTGCGCTGGCTGGTCAATCGCGCGATCAGTGGGATGGAGAAGAGGGCCATCGATCGAGTTGAGGAGGGGCAGCAGGATCGGCACATCGGAAAGGTGCTGGTGGCCGCTTCCGGGGTGGAGCTTGAACGCCGTCGTCAGCGAGCCCTGACCCTAGGGTCATTGCTACGCAGCGTGGCCGCGTTTGTGATCGGCGTCGTGGCGATCTTGACGATCATGGCTGAGGTCGGCCTGCCGCTGGCCCCAGTGCTGGCTTCGGCGGGGGTAGGTGGCGTTGCCCTCGGCTTTGGCGCACAGTCGTTGGTCAAGGACTTCCTGTCCGGCGTGTTCATGATCATCGAGGATCAGTACGGAGTCGGTGACGTGATCGACACCGGCGAAGCGATCGGCACTGTGGAGGAAGTCACCCTGCGGATCACCCGGGTGCGCGACTATGCCGGTGTCGTCTGGTTTATCCGCAACGGTGAGATCATCCGGATCGGCAACAAATCACAAGGGTGGGCCGCGGCCTACATCGATGTGCCGGTCTCCTATGAGGAGCAGCCAGAGACAGTGATCCCGATCCTGGAGAAGGTCGTCAGCGAGGTGTACGCGGACGAGACATTGGCCGCCAAACTCACCGAGGTGCCCACCGTCGCCGGGGTCGAGTCCGTCTCCGGTGGGGTGATGACGATCCGGATCATTGCCACGTGCCGGCCCGGTGAGCAGTTCGAAATGGCTCGAGTGGTCCGGCGCCTGAGCAAAGATGCCCTGGACGAGGCCGGCATCAAAGGGCCCCAGATCACGCCATTCGGGGCCACACCCCAGTAGGTGATATGTCGTGAGACGCGAAGAGCTGCCCACCGCCCTCGAAGCAGTACTGGAGGGGCGTGGGGCTGCGTTGTTTCGGACTGCTGTATTACTGGAGCGCGACCGGGATGCGGCTATCGGCTTAGTCGCGCGCGCCATGACGAAGGCTGGCCGCGGCCGGCGGGGCGCTGACGCCCCGCCCGAGGCCAGGGTGCGCGACCTGGTGGTCGCAGATTTCGTCGCCTCCTCACGCCGTGGGTCGATCGCGGCGTCGATGTCGGGTGGCGCCGGGGTATTGGCCGATCCTCTCTCTGGCCT
>JBATUU010000015.1:0-2221 GCA_049671385.1 Ornithinimicrobium sp.
GGCATACCAAACTCGATCTCGCGCAGTACTACCTGAGCGTGGGCGAGGGCATCGTCAACGCACTACGCGAGCGTCCGTGTATGTTGCATCGCTTCCCCGAGGGGATCGAAGGCGAGAAGGTGCACCAGAAGCGCCTACCACGCGGTGCTCCTGACTGGGTAGAGACCGCCCGCATTCATTTCCCCCGGTGGAACCGCACCGCCGACGAACTCTGTGTGACCGAGCTGGCGAGCGTCATCTGGGCGGTGCAGATGTCCACCGTGGAATTTCATCCGTGGAACAGTCGGCGTGCAGACGTGGAGCGTCCGGATGAGTGGCGGATCGACCTCGACCCCGGCGATGACTGCGACTTCGCCACCGTGCGCCGGGTCGCCGCCGTGGCCCACCAGGTCCTGGGCGAGCTCGGTGCAACCGGCTGGCCCAAGACAACCGGCGGATCCGGACTGCACATCTACGTCCGGATCCATCCAGATCACTCGTTCACCGATGTCCGTCGAGCGGCCTTGGCCTTCGCCCGCGAAGTCGAGCGACGCGCCCCCGAGCAGGCCACCACCACGTGGTGGCGCAAGGACCGCGACCCCGCCGCCGTGTTCGTTGACTTCAACCAGAACGCACGCGATCACACCATCGCGTGCGCCTACTCCGTTCGTGGCACCCCGCAGGCTCGAGTGTCCGCGCCGTTGCGTTGGGATGAGGTGGCCGACTGCGAGCCCGACGACTTCACGGTGGCCTCGATGCCTAGCCGGTACGCCGACCTGGGCGACCTACACGCCGACATTGACGCCCATTCCTTTGATATCGCACCGCTGCTGGCGTGGGCGATGCGCGACGAGGCCCAAGGCGCCGAGCCAGTGCCGGAGCCCGAAGACGACTGATCAGCACCCTCACGGTGCCAGGTGCCATTGTCTGTGCAGAGTCCAAGCGCGGGCGTCGGAAAGACTGGCCACCTGGTCGATGAGGGCCCGACGCCGGGCGTCGGGGTCGGCACCGGCATCGGAGCGCGCCTGCTGGTGGATCGGATCCATCCTCTCGGGGTAGCTCGCAAAAACATCGACCAGGCCGAGCATGACGGACCGCTGATCGGCCATCACGTCGCGGCGCTCATCCGAGAGCATCACAAAATGTGCCGCTGCCGCCTTGAGCACCGACGCCTCGGCGCGCACAGCGTCGGGCACCACCAGGGTCGCCGCATACCGGGTGAGAGGCCCGTTGCCGTGTTCGGTCCGGGTGGCCACCTCGACGGTATGCACGAAATGCCCGATCAACCGACTCGTCATGTCCTTCAAGCCTGCCAAACTGACACGCGAGCCGTCGTGCGCGATGGGGATCCAGCCGCTCGTCACCAATCGTCGCAGCGCCGCACGCAGTTCCTCTGGTTCAAGGTCAGGTGCATACCACTCTCGGGCCACAGCCACGATGGCACTCTGGACGTCTTCGTCACGAAGCGCTCGCAAGTCGATCCGGCCTGACGTGACCGCGTCCTCGACGTCGTGCACGCTGTAGGCGACATCGTCGGCCCAATCCATCACCTCCGACTCCAGGCAACGGCGGCGCGGCTCATCCCTCGGGGCCGCGTCTCGCAGCCACGCGAAGACCTCGGCGTCGTCGTCGTAGTACCCCGATTTGGTGCTGCCGGGCCTGGCCTCCTGTCGGGACCAGGGGTATTTCACCGAGGCATCGAGGCTGGCGCGGGTCAGGTTGAGACCAGCCGATCGGCCATCCGGATGGGTGCGCTTGGCCTCGAGACGGGTGAGCACGCGTAGCGTCTGCGCGTTGCCCTCAAAGCCTCCGATATCAGCCGCGACCTCGTCGAGCACGGATTCTCCGTGGTGGCCGAACGGCGGATGGCCGAGGTCGTGGGCTAAGCAGGCCGTGTCAACCACATCTGGATTACAGCCCAGGGCTGCACCGAACTCACGACCGATCTGAGCCACCTCCAGCGAATGAGTCAGCCGATTGCGCACAAAATCGTCCGACCCGGGTTGCACGACCTGCGTCGTCAACGCCAGCCGGCGTAGACCAGCCGAATGCAGCACCCGTGCTCGATCCCGCGCGAAGTCGTCTCGGTCGGCCCGCTTGACCGCAGGGTCTTCGGGCAACCAGCGCTGCCGGTCGTGGCTGGTGTAGGTCGCTGCATCCGGATCAGCGGCGATCATGTGGCCACCGAGCCCGCCGTGGGCGGAGCCGGGCGACCAGCTCGCGCCGGCAGTATGGCCTGGCG
>JBATUU010000016.1:0-2963 GCA_049671385.1 Ornithinimicrobium sp.
GAGCCAGCACAGTCAGCGACACCGCCACCACGATGTTGGACCAGATCGTGAAATAGCTCAAGGTGTCCGACAGCCTCGAGATCACGCCGGCCACACCCTCGGGATGAATGCCGTAAAGATTGCCCTCGATCGGGGTCGACGCATATCCCCCCAGCCCAGAGATGAGCACCGTCAGAATTACCCCAGTCCACGCAAGGGCTGCGTTCAGGGTCATGGCCGACCGGGTGCCTGTGCGTTCTGGCCGGACGACGCGCGCGCGAAGGGTGGTCACCCGGTGGACCCTAACCCCAAGCCGATAGGTCGAGCTCGCCAGGCCTGGCGTCAGGAATGAGACAACTTGATTGACCGTTCAACGACCGTGAAGAACATCGGCTTTCTGTCCTTCGGTCATTGGAATCCCTCGCCCCGGTCGCTGACGCGCTCAGCCTCTGATGTGCTTTTGCAGTCCATCGACCTCGCCGTTGCTGCCGAAGAGCTCGGTGCCGACGGTGCCTACTTCCGGGTGCACCACTTCGCGAGACAGTTGGCATCGCCGTTCCCACTGCTTGCCGCCGTCGGTGCTCGCACGAACCGGATCGAGATCGGCACCGGCGTCATCGACATGCGCTACGAGAACCCGCTCTACATGGCGGAAAGTGCTGGCGCAGCCGACCTCATCGCTGGCGGACGGCTGCAACTGGGGATTTCTCGCGGATCGCCCGAGCAGGTCATCTCCGGGTACGAGTATTTCGAGCACACGCCGCGGGAGGGCGAGAGCGACGCCGAGATGGCGCGCCGGCACACGACCCGGTTCCTGGAGGTTCTCGACGGCGAGGGATTCGCCGAACCCCACCCCAGGCCGATGTTCCCGAACCCGCCGGGCCTGCTGCGTCTGGAGCCACACTCCGACGGGTTGCGGCAGCGGATTTGGTGGGGTGCGGCCACCCGCGCAACAGCCAAATGGACAGCCGAGCAGGGTATGAACCTGATGAGCTCAACACTGCTGACCGAAGACACGGGAGTGCCCTTCCACCAGCTTCAGGCGGAGCAGATCCAGAACTTCCGGGATACCTGGGCCCGTGTCGGTCACGCCGGGACTCCCCGTGTCTCGGTGAGTCGCAGCATCTTTCCGATCGTCAGCGACCTTGACCGACAACTGTTCGGCGGCCAAGGCGGCAGTTCCGACCAGGTCGGATATATCGACGGCATGATCTCGCGATTCGGCAAGACGTATGCAGCCGAGCCTGACGCCCTGATTGCTGAACTCGCTGCCGATGAGGCCGTCGCCGCGGCCGATACCCTGCTCATCACCGTGCCCAACCAACTCGGCGTCGACTACAACACGCATTTGATGGAGTCGATGATCACGCACGTCGCCCCAGGACTTGGCTGGCGCTGACATCTGACATTCGTCAGCCTGCACGACTGGCGCTACGGCAGCCGGATCATCCGCACCGCGAGGAGCGCAGCGATCGCCAGCGCCGCGGCAACAACGACACCTGCTAAAACCAGCACGAGTCGGCGCCGTGCTGGTGCCATGCCCCCGAGTACGATCATCGCTCCCAGATGAAGGCGCGCGACGTCGGGTCATCGCTCGTGCCGTACCACGGGTCGACCCCGGTCCCCAGGTCCTGCATGCCAATCCGGGCACACACGGCGGCAGAGGCAACATTCGAGGCCCACATCAGCGCCCAGATGCGCCGGTGTCCCTGACTGCGCGCATACCTCAGCATGGCGCCCGCTGCCTCACTCGCCCACCCCTGGCCGACATGCTCAGGGTGGAGCAGCCAGCCGATCTGCACTGCGTCCTCAATCGGGCGACCGCCCAACCAACTCAAGCGAGGGTCAGCAGGGCTGATGCGACCACTGACAGCGAGGGTGACCAAGCTGACACCACCCACCACTTCAGTGCCACCGGCAGGCACGATCGCACAAGGGCCGGGAATGCTCGGGGTGGCTTCGCGACGCCAGCTTTCGATTCGCTCCTTGGTGTAGTGCTCACTCGGCCATGGATCGGGGTGGTCCAACCACTGCGCGATCTCCGGACGACGGCGAATGTCGAACAGCCGCGGCGCGTCGCTGGGATGCCACGGGCGGATCACGGCTCGCTGCGTAGCGAGTCGAAAGCCGTCTGGATCGACGCTGACGCGGGAATCATGCACCCGATCAGTATGCGGCGACGCTTGCCCCACCTGGCCCCCGGTGGGGTCCATGCTGGAGGTATGCAGGTCGCCTTCGCAGATCGCTTCGTTGCTTTCGGGACATCGCACGTGGTGATGCTGGCGGTGTTCGTCGTCGGCATCGGTGTGGTGATCTGGTGGGGGCGGCATCACGCGGACACCGATAGCGAGCACATGCGGCGACGCATCTTCGCGGTCACAGTGGGAGTGCTCGCCGGTGTTCTGCAGATTTATCAATTCACTCCCGGTGACTACAACCTCAACACGTCGCTGCCGCTGCAACTGTGTGACATCGCGGTCGTCGCCGCCGTGGTCGCGTTGTGGACCAAAAGCCCGCGCGCGACCGCCTTCACCTACTTCGTCGGTTTGACGTTGACGATCCAGGCGATCTTGACGCCCGCCTTGGACTCCGCCTTCCCTGACCTCAGGTTCATCGCGTTCTGGGGCATGCACCTTGGGATTGTCTGGGCCGGTTGTTACCTGACCTGGGGTTTGGGGTGGCGACCGACCTGGCGCCTGTACGGTTTCGCGGTCGCTGCTACCGCGCTGTGGGCGGTGAGTGTCACAGCATTCAACTACGTGGTTGGCACCAACTACGGCTATTTGATGCGCAAGCCATCGACGGCCTCCGTATTGGACCTGCTCGGCCCATGGCCCTGGTATGTAGTGGCTGAGGTCGTGATCATCAGCCTGTTCTGGCTCATCGTGATGACTCTGCCGTGGGAGGTTGCGGCACGTCGCCAGCGGCGGTGAGCACTAGCGGCTGGCCGGGCCGAAACTGCGCACGATGGGTCGGCCCACGCG
>JBATUU010000017.1:0-2162 GCA_049671385.1 Ornithinimicrobium sp.
TGGATGCCCATGAAGGAGCGCGTCTCGAAGTCCATGTAGTCCAAGGCCAACCGGCGGAACACGTAGTCCATCAGCGACTGCGACATCCGCACGTCTGGGTCATCGGTCAACCCAGCCGGCTCGAACCGCAGGTTGGTGAACTTCTCCACATAGGTCTCCAACGGCACCCCGTATTGCAGACCCACCGAGACCGCGATGGAGAAGGCGTCCATCACTCCGGCCAGGGTGGAGCCCTGCTTACCGAACTTCAGGAACAGCTCACCGAGCTGACCGTCGTCGTAGGTGCCGGCAGTCAAATACCCCTCGGCGCCGCCGACCGCGAAGGATGTGGTCTGACTCGCGCGGCGCTTGGGCAGACGCTTGCGCACCGGTCGGTATTCGATGACCTTCTCGACCGTGGGCTCTGCTGCGACGGACTCATCGACCTTGGCCTCGGTCTTGCGACCATCGGACAAGGGCTGACCGACCTTGCAGTTGTCTCGATAGACCGCCAGAGCCTTCAGCCCCAGGTTCCAACCCTGCTGGTAGACATCGGCGATCTCCTCGACGGTGGCACTCTCCGGCAGGTTGACCGTCTTGGAGATGGCTCCGGACAGGAATGGCTGGGCCGCTGCCATCATCCGCACGTGCCCCATCGGCTTGATTGCCCGCGCACCCATGGCGCAGTCGAAGACCTCGTAGTGCTCGGGCTTCAGACCAGGTGCATCGATGACGTGACCGTGCTCGGCGATGTGCTCCACAATGGCTTCGCTGGTCTCGTCGGCATACCCCAGCATCTTCAGCGCCCGCGGAATCGTTTGGTTGACGATCTGCATCGACCCACCACCGACCAACTTCTTGAACTTCACAAGCGAGAAGTCGGGCTCGATCCCCGTGGTGTCGCAGTCCATCATGAATCCGATGGTCCCGGTGGGAGCGAGCACCGAGGCTTGCGCGTTGCGGTAGCCGTTCTTTTCACCGGTCTTGATGACTGCATCCCACGCCTTGGTTGCTGCCTTGTGCAGCGACTCGTCCATGTCGTGCAAGGGGCGGATCTGATCGTTGGCGGCTTGGTGCTTACGCATCACCCGCTTGTGCGGGTCAGCGTTGCGGGCATATCCGGCGTATGGCCCGACCACTCCGGCCAACTCCGCAGAGCGCTTGTAGGCAGCCCCGGTCAGCAGCGAGGTCAAGGTGGCGGCGAGCGTGCGTCCGCCCTCGGTGTCATATCCACGGCCGGTTGCCATCAGCAGCGCGCCGAGGTTGGCGTAGCCGATCCCGAGCTGGCGGTAGTCGCGCGTGGTCTCCCCGATTGCTTCCGTTGGGAAGTCGGCGAAGCAGATCGAGATGTCCATCGCGGTGATAACCAACTCCAAGACCTTCTGATAGGTCTCGACATCAAAGGTGTTGTCATCATTCAAGAACTTGAGCAGGTTGAGGCTGGCGAGGTTGCAGCTGGAGTTGTCCAGCGACATGTACTCCGAGCACGGGTTGGACGCGGTGATCCGGCCGGTCTCGGGTGTCGTGTGCCAGTCGTTGATGGTGTCGTCGTACTGGATACCGGGGTCGGCGCACTCCCAAGCAGCCTGCGACATCTTGTCAAAGAGCCCGCGCGCGTCCACGGTGTCGATGACCGACCCATCCTTGCGAGAACGCAACCCGAACTCGGCGCCCTCGTCGACCGCCCTCATGAACTCATCGCTGACCCGCACCGAGTTGTTGGCGTTCTGGTATTGCACCGAGACGATGTCGCTGCCGCCCAAGTCCATGTCGAACCCGGCATCGCGCAACGCCCGGATCTTGTCCTCCTCGCGGGATTTGGTCTGCACGAACTCTTCGATGTCTGGGTGATCGACATCCAGCACAACCATCTTGGCCGCCCGGCGGGTGGCTCCACCGGACTTGATGGTGCCGGCCGAGGCGTCGGCCCCGCGCATGAAGGACACCGGCCCACTAGCGGTGCCTCCGGAGGACAACAACTCTTTGGAGGATCGGATTCTGGAGAGGTTCAAGCCGGCCCCCGAGCCACCCTTGAAGATGAAGCCCTCCTCCTTGTACCAGTTCAGGATCGAGTCCATCGAGTCGTCTACCGACAAGATGAAGCAGGCACTGACCTGCTGCGGGCTGGAGGTACCGACGTTGAACCAGACCGGCGAGTTGAAGCTGAACACCTGGTGCACCAG
>JBATUU010000018.1:0-4067 GCA_049671385.1 Ornithinimicrobium sp.
CTACTACGAAGACGACACACCTGAGGAGTGGGCCGAGTACTACAAGGCCAATGTCGAGTTCTTCGACGACCTGGGTAGTCCCGGTGGCGCTGCGAAGTTGGGCGTGATCCCCAAGGATCACCCCATCATCGCCGCCTTGCCGCCGCAGGAGCACGAGGAGTAAGCACCAAATAACGCACGAGGCACCCCATGAATGACGTTCGTGACACGAGCTTCGCAGGGTCGCCGCCGCCACATGCCGCCCTGGCCAAGGGCGTGATCAGGAGGAACGTATGACCGACAACGCCACACTCCGTCACAAGGATCACGAACTGGAGCTCGGGGTGGTGCCCGCAACGCAGGGCAACTCCGGGCTCGACATCAGCGCTTTGATGAAGACCACCGGGGACACCACCCTCGACGTCGGCTTCGTCAACACCGCTTCGTGCAAGTCCGACATCACCTACATCGACGGCGACGCCGGGATCCTGCGATACCGCGGGTATCCGATCGAGCAACTGGCGAAGAGCTCGAACTTCTTGGAGACCAGCTATCTGCTGATCTACGGCGACCTTCCGAGCGCCACTGAGTTGGAGACCTTCGACCAGAAGTTGCGCAACCACACGTTGTTGGTCGAGGACATGAAGAGCTTCTTCGACGGCTTCCCGCGCGACGCGCACCCCATGCCGGTGCTCTCCTCGGCGGTCAGCGCCCTCGGCACGTTCTATCAGGACAGTCAGGACCCGTTCGACTCCGAGCAGGCTGAGATCTCCACTGTTCGGCTGATGGCAAAGATGCCGACCATTGCGGCTTATGCCTTCCGCAAGAGCCTGGGCCAGCCCTTCCTGTACCCGAACAACGACTACAACCTGGTCGAGAACTTCCTGTGGATGACCTTTGGGCAGCCGACCACACGGTATGAGCTCGACCCAGACCTCGCAAAGGCTCTCGACCTGCTGTTCATCCTGCATGCCGACCACGAGCAGAACTGCTCGACCTCCACGGTTCGCCTCGTTGGTTCCTCTGAGGCCAACCTGTTCAACAGCATCTCGGCCGGTATCCACGCCTTGTCAGGACCGCTGCACGGTGGCGCCAACTCAGCCGTCCTGGGCATGCTCGATAGCATCAAGGCCGATGGTGGCGACGTCTCGGAGTTCGTGCGCAAGGTCAAGGACAAAGAAGACGGCGTCAAACTGATGGGCTTCGGCCACCGGGTCTACAAGAACTACGACCCTCGCGCCGCCATCATCCGGGATACCGCGCACGAGATCCTGACCAAGTTGGGCACCAACGAAACGCTTGACCTCGCGATGGAGTTGGAGGAGAAGGCGCTGGAGGACGACTACTTCGTGGAGCGCAAGCTCTACCCGAATGTCGACTTCTACACCGGTCTGATCTATGAGTCGATGGGTTTCCCGACCAATATGTTCACCGTCTTGTTTGCGATCGGGCGTCTGCCCGGTTGGATCGCCCAGTGGCACGAGATGATCAACGATCCGGCAACCAAGATCGGCCGTCCTCGCCAGGTCTACACCGGCCACGGTGAGCGCGACTACGTGCCGGTCAGCGACCGCTGAGGGTGATCGCGTGGGCAGCCGAGAACGACGCGGCTGGAGGCGTACAGGCTAGGGAGCCACACTGATCGTGACTGTGGTGGCGCCGGCTGCACCTGGGTCTTGTGCCCACGTCAATGGCTCCTCCTGCCGTGACCACGTCCGGTCGGCCACGCTGACCCCGGTGATGGATCGGGATTCAGCATGAGTGACCGCCCAGGTGGCCGCCGACCACGCTGACTCCGGGCTCCCGGTCTGCACCGTGACCGTGCTGCCCTCGCTGGTTGCGCTCAGTCCAAGCGCTTGCAGGTCATCGGCCAGCGCACCGGGATCGCCGGCCTCGCCGGCTTCGCGCAGATCACACCCCATGGACGCAGGGGTCTGGCCCGTCAGGGTGGACGCCATCACCCTGCCCTCCCACTCATGGTCGGCGTACGCGCTGGGGAAGGCGCTGCGTTGCACGCTTTGGGCGACCTCGGTGATCACTCCGTCCTGCCAACCCGGCACTTCGACCAGCGCGTCGTAGAACTGTTGCGTGGCGTAGATCGGGTCCAAGATCTGCTCCTCACTGCCCCAGCCCTGCGAGGGTCGCTGCTGGAACAGGCCCAGCGAGTCTGCGTCGCCGTAGGTGATGTTCTCCAGCTTTGACTCTTGAATTGCCGTCGCGATCGCAAGCGTCGCGGCCCGTGGTGGCAACCCCCGCTGCACTGCAATCACGCTCATGGTCGCGGCGTGCGCTGACTGCTCGGGGGTCTTGGTCTCGGTGCGTCCATTGAGTCGGAACTCGCACACTGGATCGCTGAGCGCACCGCTGACCCAGCGCGCGCCCAACAACCCCGCGACTGCGGCCAGGAGAACAAGCACCAAAGTCAGTGCTATCCGGCGCGGCTGGGCTGACATGCGAGGCAGTCTAGGTGGCCAACGTGCCGAGGACGTGCAGAGTGATCGCAGCCATGGCGGCTATGTTGCTGCAGGTGATGACACGTCAGGTATATCAGCAAGGGCCGATCACACTGCGCGATCAGCGCGTGCCGGTGAGCACCACCGATCAGAACCTGCTCGACTCCTCGGGGCCAGCAGACTGGGTGCACGCCGACCCGTGGCGGGTGATGCGCATTCAGGCCGAGTTCGTCGAGGGCTTCGGTGCGCTCGCGGAGTTGGGACCCGCTGTCAGTGTGTTCGGGTCAGCTCGCATCCGCCCACCACATCCGGCATATGACCTGGGTGAGCACGTGGGCCAGGCCTTGGTCGAGGCGGGGTATGCGGTGATCACCGGTGGCGGACCGGGCACGATGGAGGCTGCCAACAAGGGAGCAGCGCAGGCAGGCGGGACCTCGGTCGGGCTCGGCATTGAGTTGCCGTTCGAGACCGGGCTGAACGATCACGTCAATTTGGGTATCAACTTTCGCTACTTCTTCGCTCGCAAAACGATGTTTGTGAAGTACGCGCAAGGTTTCATCGTGCTTCCCGGTGGGTTCGGCACCCTGGACGAGTTGTTTGAAGCAGTCACCCTGGTGCAGACCGGCAAGGTGACCCACTTCCCGATTGTCTTGATCGGCACCCAGTTCTGGTCCCCGATGTTGGACTGGGTCAAGGACACGTTGTATGCCGACGGGACGATCTCCGAATCGGATCTCGATCTGATGCAGATCACCGATGACCCGGCGGAGGCGGTGCGCATCATCGCCGCGGCCGACGCGGCTCGCGGCTGACCCAACTCGTACCATCGTGGGATGGTCTTGGCTATCGTGATCCTGAGCGTGCTCGCCGTCGGCGTCGTGTGCGCCGTTATTGTCACGGTGTTCGGGGCCTCCGGAGTGCAGGAGCCGGTCACTACCCAGTCTTTCGGTGGTCTCGCTGCGGGTACCGTGCGCGATCAAGACCTGGCGCAGGTGCGATTGGACATTGCTTTCCGCGGCTACCGGATGGACCAGGTCGATGCCCTGCTGGTGCGGTTGGGGACAGAGTTGACCGAGCGAGATGCTGAGATCGACCGATTGCGTGTGGAGGCTGATGATGGGCACCTTTGACCTGGCCCGACGGGTGAACGCCAGCCCCAGGCATACCTTTGAGGTCTTCTCCGATTTTGCCAATCATGGCGACTTCATCCCGTTGACCACGATGATCACGGATTCTCATCCGATGGGTGTGGGCTGGCGCTTCACCGGGCGCACCGGGCTGGGACCGTTGGCGTTGGTCGACAAGATGGTGATCACCGTGTGGGACCCGCCGCACGAGTTCCGGATCGAAAAGCTGGGGCCGATGGTCGATGGGTGGGCCCACGTGCACTTCAGCGCCGAAGGCACCGACACCCGCGTCGTATGGCGTGAGCGCATCGTGGCGCGGCCGGCTCCGGTGGGCAGAGGGTTGGCGCCGGTGCTTGACCCGCTGAATCGCAGGATGTTTGGCCGCGCGCTGGACAAGATGGCTGATCGAGCCGCTCGCAGTGCACCGACTGATGACCGACAAAGCCCGGATGAGGGCTGATGGACGATGCGGGTATGTCGGCCGCCCCGGGCGTGGGGGAGTGTGTGG
>JBATUU010000019.1:0-13292 GCA_049671385.1 Ornithinimicrobium sp.
GCCTCCAGGCGGGCGTCCCAGGCACCGCGGCTCTCGGCTGCCGATGCGTAGATTTGGGCGGTGGCGAAGGCTACTTCGCGGGAATAGCGCAGAACCCCTTCGCGCAGAGCCGCTTCATCTCCACCCGAGGCCAGCGCGGGGATGTGGTCTTCTACGGTGGCCACTGTGGTGCGCACCAAGTCCAACGTCTGGCTCAGCGTGATCTTTTGGGCGAGCTCTCGGGGGGCAGTGCCAAAAATATCTGCGGTGAGCGTCTCTGGTTTCTCCCCGCTGCGATACCAGGCCAAGAACGCGCTGATTCCGGCTTGTGACACCAGCGATACCCATGATCGCTCTTCAGCGGGCAGATCGCGATACCACTGCAGATCTCGTTCCATGGCCTGGGCAGCGGCGGTGGCGACCATCCCGCTCATGCGCGCGGAGACATCGCGAGACTGCTGTGTGGCCACCGACTCACCCTAGACCTGTACATCGGCGGGCTATGGGAGTGCCGACAGGCGTCGCCCAGCGTCGCGGCCGACACCAATGGTGCAGATGCGGTCTACCGTTGCGCGATGACGACCCACAGACCTCGGCCGCTGGTGATCGCCCACCGCGGGGCCAGTGGCTACCGACCTGAGCACACACTCGCCTCGTATGCGTTGGCGGCCCGAATGGGTGCCGACTGCATCGAGCCCGATCTGGTCGCCACCAAGGACGGCGTACTTGTTGCCCGGCACGAGAACGAGATCTCGGGCACGACCGACGTTGCCGGCCGGCCCGAGTTTGCGGACCTGCACACCGCCCGGACGGTGGACGGCCGAGAGGCCACCGGATGGTTTGTTGAGGACTTCACCTGGGCCCAGCTCCAGACTCTGCGCACGAGGGAGCGATTGCCGGACGTGCGCCCGGACAACACCGCAGCCGATGGCGTATGGGGCATCCCGAGTTTCGCGTCGATTCTCGCCCTGCGTGCAGCGCTGTCGGCGGAGTTGGGCCGCGAGCTCATCGTCTATCCGGAGCTCAAACACCCCAGGCACCTGCGGGCACGTGGACTGAATCTCGAAGAGCTCATCGTGGCAGCGTTGTCGGCGGCCAACCTCATGGGCACGGTCTCCGCTGCTGGCGAACACCTCGTGATGATCCAGTGCTTCGAACACCAGAGCTTGGTGAGGCTGCGCGCGTTGGGCGTCCAGGCGCCGTTGCTCCAGTTGATGCACCACGGTCACCAGTGGAGCGCGGAGCAACTGGCGCAGTGGGCGGCGGTGGCGACCGGCATCGGCCCCGACAAACGTTCCGTGATTGCCTGGACCGACGAGGATCGGCTAGGGGAGCCCACGGGACTTCTTGAGGCCGCTCATGACGCAGGGCTGTTCGTGCACCCCTACACGTTCCGGGCGGAGAACACGTTCTTGCCCGCCGATCTGCACTGGGAAACGGACGTGGGCCACGGTGACCTCAGAGGTGAGATCACCGCATACGTGGATGCTGGCGTTGATGGCTTCTTTACTGACCATGCCGACATCGGCGTCGCGGCACGGGAGCACGCCTTGTCGTCGGAAGTGCGCTCCTGTTGACACGGTGCCCTGCTGCAGGGCGGCAACATGTCAACAACAGTGCAGCAAAGGGCGCAACGGCAGCGCACCGGCCGACTGCAGCCTCTATGCGTCGCCGCCGGCAGTACCCGAAGTGCCAGCATTCACGTCGTCGATCTTGTACTTGTTGTATGCCTCGGCGACCTTCTCGGTCTCGAACTCTCCCCGGTCGGCCAGCAACTGCAGGGCCTTGACCGCCATCGAGGGGCCGTCGATGTGGAAGAACCGGCGAGCAGCGGCCCGCGTATCAGAGAATCCGAACCCGTCCGCGCCGAGCGCGAAGAAGTCCTCAGGCACCCAGGGCGCAATCTGGTCCTGGACTTGGCGCATCCAGTCGCTGGTGGCGATGACCGGGCCCTCGCCCTCGGAGAGTCGGCGCGTCAGATAGGGCACGCGGCGTTCGCCGTCGACGGAGGCAAAGGCTTCGTCATCACAGGCCATCGCTTCACGCCGCAGCTCGGTCCACGAGGTCACCGACCAGACCTCAGCGCTGACACCCCAGTCCTCAGCCAGCAACTTCGCAGCATCGAGCGCCCAGGGGACGCCGACTCCGGAGGCCAACAGACGGACGGGCGGACCGTCACCGCTGCCGCTGGCGATCCGGTGCATCCCCGCAAGAATGCCCTCCACATCCACGTCTTCCGGCTCTGCCGGTTGCACCATCGGCTCGTTGTAGACCGTCATGTGATAGAGCACATTCTCCGGCTCATCGCCGTACATCCGGCGGATACCGTCCTGCATGATGTGCGCGATCTCATAGCCGTAGGCCGGGTCATAACACAAGACGGCAGGGTTGGTAGCCGCCAGCATCTGCGAGTGACCATCGGCGTGCTGCAACCCCTCGCCGGTCAACGTGGTACGCCCCGCTGTCGCGGCAATCATGAATCCGCGGGCCATTTGGTCGGTGGCCGCCCAGATGAAGTCTCCAGTGCGCTGGAAGCCGAACATCGAGTAGAAAACGTAGAACGGCACCATCGGCACGCCGTGCGTGTCGTAGGACGTGCCGGCGGCGGTCATCGCGGCCACCGAGCCGGCCTCGTTGATCCCCACGTGCAAGATCTGGCCTGAGGTGGACTCTTTGTAGGCCAGCATCAGGTCGGCATCGACCGAGGTGTAGTTCTGACCGTGAATGTTGTAGATCTTCGCCGTTGGAAAGAAGCTGTCCATCCCGAAGGTGCGCGCCTCGTCGGGAATGATCGGCACCATGTGCTTGCCGAACTCCTTGTCGCGCATCAGGTCTTTGAAGATCCTGACGAAAGCCATCGTGGTGGCAACTTCCTGCTTGCCCGACCCCTTCTTGGCCACGGCATACAACTTGTCTTCGGGAAGTTTGAGCTTCTCACCCGCCTCGGGTTGGCGTCCCGGTAGATAGCCACCCAACTTTTTGCGGCGCTCCTGCATGTACTTGATGGCCTCGTTGTCGGGCCCGGGGTGGTAGTACGGCGGTGCCCACGGGTCAGCCTCGAGTTGCTCGTCAGTGATCGGGATCTTGAGATTGTCCCGAAAGCCCTTGAGGTCTTCCATCTTCATTTTTTTCATCTGATGCGTGGCGTTGCGACCCGCGAAGTGAGAGCCCAGGCTGTAGCCCTTGATGGTGTGAGCCAGGATGACCGTCGGCTGTCCGGAGTGTTCAACGGCCGCGGCGTAGGCGGCATACACCTTGTGGTAGTCGTGACCGCCCCGCTTGAGCTTCCACCAGATGTCCTCGTCCGACCAGTCGGAGACCATCTCCTTGGTCGCGGGGTCACGGCCGAAGAACTCGTCGCGGATATAGCTGCCGTCGTTAGCGCGGAACGTCTGGAAGTCACCGTCGTTCGTGGTGTTCATCAGGTTGAGGAGCGCACCGGACTCGTCCCCTTCGATCAGGGGATCCCAACCGCGTCCCCACAGCACCTTGATGACGTTCCACCCGGCGCCACGGAAGTAGGCCTCCAATTCCTGCACGATCTTTCCGTTGCCACGGACCGGGCCATCGAGGCGCTGCAAGTTGCAGTTGATGACGAACGTCAGATTGTCCAGCTCATCGTTGGCGGCGACCTGAAGCAGCCCGCGTGATTCTGGCTCGTCCATCTCACCATCACCGAGGAAGGCCCATACGTGCTGCTCAGTGGTGTCCTTGAGCCCGCGGTTGTGCAAATACTTGTTGAACTGCGCCTGATAGATCGCATTCATCGGACCGATGCCCATCGACACCGTCGGAAACTGCCAGAACTGCGGCAGGCTGCGCGGGTGAGGATAGGACGGTAGGGCGCGGACCTCGCCGTCGACGACGTGCGAGTGCTCTTGGCGGAAGCCGTTGAGGTCATCCTCCTCCAGCCGGCCCTCCAGGAACGCGCGCGCATAGATGCCGGGCGAGGCGTGACCCTGGAAGAAGACCTGGTCGCCGCCGCCCTCGTGGTCCCGGCCGCGCCAGAAGTGGTTGAAGCCGACCTCATACAACGTGGCGGCCGATGCGTAACTGCTGATGTGACCGCCGACCGAGACGTCCGGGTGTTGCGCGCGATGGACCATGACGGCCGCGTTCCACCGGATCCAGCCGCGGTACTGACGCTCCAGATCTTCATCCCCCGGGAACTCAGGCTCAGCACTAGGGCCGATGGAATTGATGTAGTCGGTGGTGGTCAGCGAGGGGATCCCAACCTGGTTGGCGCGAGCACGCTCCAGCATTTTGAGCATCAAGAAACGGGCGCGCCCCCGGCCGCCAGCGCTCATCGCTCCATCCAGGGAGTCGAGCCATTCCTGCGTCTCTTCCGGATCGGAGTCAGGGATCTGACTGGGTATGCCGTTCAGGATCGGACCGGACTGAGTGGCATCGCTGGACACGGTGCGTCCTCTCTGTGGCTGGTGCAGCAGGGCGGCATCAGTCTGCCACGTGGCATCGGTGCGGGCACGCGTGGGCAGGGGCGAGGTGGGCGCAAACCTGGAATGCCGATAGCCTGAGTCTCGAAATTGTTGAGGTGCGCGAAATACCGGCGCACCGCGCCCATCAGGAGGATAAAGACGTGGACGGCACCGACAGCGGCTCAGCCGCTGGCGTGGCGAAAAAACTGGGCTTCAAGGCTGAGCAGATCGTGATTGAGTTTGGCTATGACGACGACGTGGATGAGGAGTTCCGCGTAGCTGTCGAGGAGATTGTCAATTCGCCCCTAGAAGACGAGGACTACGACGGGGTGGTTGATGCCGTGGTGCTCTGGTGGCGCGACGGCGAGGGAGACCTCACCGATGAGTTGGTTGATGCGTTGACGATGGTCGAAGAGGGCGGGTTCATTGCGTTGATCACCCCCGGTATTCGCCTGCCCAACAGGGTCGAAGCGTTCACCATCCAGGAGGCCTGTCTCACCTCAGGATTGACCGCCAGTGGGGCCGTTCCCATGCATTCACACTGGCACGCTCAACGTCTGGTCGGACGCAAGTGAGCGGTGCGTCGCTGGAGACCTTTGGTGACTCCAGCCCCGCGGCCGGAGTCGCCGCGCCGGACTTCACTCTGCGGGATCAATACGGTGTGGAAGTCACGCTGTCCGCGGTGGTGGGCGATAAGCACGCACTTCTCGTCTTCTACCCCTTTGCCTTCTCCGGCATCTGCACCGGTGAGTTGCTGGACATTCAACTCAATATCGACCGCTTCGCCAATGACCGTGTCCAGGTGATGGGCATTTCATGTGACGCCTCGCCCGCACTGAAGTCGTGGGCGGCTATTGAGGGGTATCGCTTTCCATTGTTGTCGGATTTCTGGCCGCATGGCGCCGTCGCTCGCGACTACGGCGTGTTCATGGAAAGTTCCGGTATGGCGGTGCGCGGGACGTTCTTGATCGACCCCTCGATGACGGTGACCTGGTCGCTGGTCAACGGGCCGGGCCAGAGCCGTGACATCGCCACCTTGGACCAAGCGGTCCAGCAGTTCATCGCGGGATAGTCTGCGCTCGCTGTGATGGGTGGCGCAGGTGGCACAATATGGCCTGCGTCGACCACACACCACGGCGTGAGGGGCCTGTAGCTCAGTTGGTAGAGCACCGCGTTTACACCGCGGTTGTCGTCGGTTCGAGCCCGGCCGGGCCCACGTGCAGGAGTCCTCAGCAGGTGTCCCACTGGCCGAAGTGATGGCCGCCTTGGAAAGCCTGTATCCGCTCGACACCGCTCAGTCCTGGGACCAGGTCGGTTTGGTCGTGGGGGAGCCTGAGCGCGTCGTGCACGCTGTCGTGCTCGCGGTCGACCCCACTCTGTCGGTGATTCAGGAGGCCGCAGATCTCGGCGCCGACCTGATCATCAGCCATCACCCGCTGTTGCTGCGGGGCATCCATAGCGCGGCCGCCGACACCAGCAAGGGAGCGAGTCTGCAGGGGCTGATCTTGGGTGATATTGCGCTGTACTGCGCCCACACCAACGCCGACGTCGCGACCAACGGTGTCGGTCACGCCCTGGCAAGCGCTTGCGGCCTGCTTGAGACTGACCCGTTGACGATCAGTGAGGGTCAGGAGTTGGGACGGGTCGGTGACCTACCGGAGTCGATGACATTGCGAGAGTTCGCAGAGCACCTTGGCTCCGCACTCCCGTTGACCGCGTCGGGTATGCGGGTGGCGGGGCCGCCGGAGGCCACGGTGCAGCGGGTGGCCCTGCTGGGCGGGTCTGGCGATCACGCCTTCGCCGACGTCGTTGCCTCCGGTGCCGACGTCTATGTCACTGCCGACTTGAGGCACCACCCAGCCCTTGAGGCTCGCGAGCAGGCGCAGGTCGGCTCGCAGACGCCATACCTGGTCGATGCCGGGCACTATGCCAGTGAAGCACTCTGGTTGCCGCTCCTGCAGCGCGCGCTCATCAGGTCTTTGGGGGATCGGGGGGTTACGTTGAGGATCGACATCAGCACCCGATGCACCGATCCCTGGACCTTCGTCGTTCCCACCGGGAGCGGCCACGACTCCGAGCACAGCAAACTACGAGGTGAACAGTGAAGGCAGCCCCGAGTCGGCAAATGGCACTCCTGGACGTACAGGCCATCGACACCCGAGTGGCTCAGTGTGACCATCGGCGGGCCTCGCTGCCACAACGCGCCGAGTTGCAGGCGTTGACACCTCGTCTTGAAGCGGCCGAGTCAGCGGTGGTGCTCAAGCAGACGGCGCACGATGACATCAAACAACAGGTACGCAAGGCCGAAGCCGACGTGCTCGTGGTCCGGGACCGGATGGCACGAGACCAAAAGCGCTTGGACGCCGGAATAGGCAGCGCCAAAGATCTCCAGGGGTTGCAGCACGAGATGACCTCACTGGCGCGCCGGCAGGCGGCGCTGGAGGACGAAGAGCTCGAGATCATGGAACGCGCCGAGGATGCCGAGAAGGAAGCGGCTGCGGCCACCGCGGAATTGGCCGCCCTCACCGACCACGCTGCATCGCTGACGGCACAGATCATCGAGCTCGAAGCCGAGATTGATGCGGATCGGCGCGCGACCATGGCGCCCCGCGCAGACATCGCTGCGCAGGTAGGGGATGATCTGCTCGCTCTCTACGACAAGATCCGGGCACGCAGTGGCACCGGCGCCGCTGCCCTGGTAGCCCGCGCGTGCGGAGGGTGTCAATTGGAGTTGAATGCCGTTGAGGTCAGCCGATTCCGGTCCGCCGATGAGGACGAAGTGCTGCGATGTGAGGAGTGCAGCCGGATCCTCGTGCGCACGCAGGAGTCCGGTCTGTGAGTAGCGCCAGACGGCTCGTGATCGAAGCCGATGGTGGCTCGCGGGGAAACCCGGGAGTAGCGGGGTACGGCGCATTGGTGCGTGACCCTGACAGCGGTCGCATCCTCGCGCAGCGGGCTGCGCCCTTGGGCACGGCATCGAACAATGTCGCCGAGTACAGCGGATTGATCGCGGGGCTGCAGGCCGTGCTGGAGCTGGATCTGGCCACCGACGTGGACCTGACCGCCAAACTGGACTCGAAGTTGGTGGTCGAGCAGATGGCTGGGCGGTGGAAGATCAAGCACGCAGACATGCGTCGCCTCGCGATGGAAGCGCGCGACCTGATCCACCAGATCGGCCACGTGGGTGGCAGCGTCGAGTTCAAGTGGATACCTCGCAACCTGAACGCAGATGCCGACAAGTTGTCGAACGACGGCATGGATGGACGACACGTCCGGATTGACTCGGTCGAGGAACCCGCCACCGACGCCGACGAGGTCTTTGCCACGACCGGGGGTGGCGCTGGCGGTTCACAGGAGCCCGGTCCGGGGGTCAGTACGCCTGCGGGCATCAAAACCAGTACCCCGACCCCAGGCCGGCCGCCAACCTTCGGCGACGCCAGGGTGCCAGTGTCGGTGGCTGCCTCTGCGATCGGTGAGAGCCCCCCGGCGATGAGCGACCCGGTGCGGATCATTCTGGTCCGTCATGGCGTGACGGACTACACGTTGGCCAGCAGATTGGACGGGCGCGATGGCGCGGATCCAGCACTCCATGCCCGCGGTGAGACACAGGCCGCTGCGGCCGCTGCCGCGATCGCTCAACGGCTGGAGCGCAGCGAAGGCCCGATCCGCGTGGTCACCTCCTCGTTGCGCCGCGCTCGGCAAACCGGTGACGCGATCGCCGAGGCGCTTGGCGTGCAGGCTGACCAGGATGCCGATTGGGACGAGCAGAACTTTGGCGACTGGGACGGCGCAGCCCTCCCCGACCTGGCCACGACGGCCTACGACGATCTGCTGGCACTGCGCGCTGACCTGGACTATGCGCGTCCTGGCGGAGAGAGTCACCGTGAGTTAGCCGCTCGGGTCGAGAAGGCACTGAGCAGAACGATCGAGCGAGGCGGCACCATCGTGGTTGCTACCCATCGCAAGCCATTGATGTGTGTGCTCTCCCAGGTGCTGCAGATCGACCATGAGCGCATCTGGTCGGTGGCGACCGCCCCGTGCTCATTGACCCAGATCGAGGTCTGGGCCGATGCCGGAGTGTCGGTGGCATATGTCAACGACACCCATCATCTGGCGGGCATCCCATGAGCGAGCACGAGCCGACCTTCAGCGAAATTGTCGATGTCAGCATTGACACGAAGGAGGCCTTTGCGGCCAACCAAGCCTCCTGGGATGAGCGCGCCCAGATTCACGCAGCATCAAACATGTACGGCGTAGCGGAGTTGGTGCGCGATCCCGAGGCCAGGTCCTCGGTGGTGAGCGAGGACCTGCCGGTCTTGACGGCATACTTGCCCAGCGCCTCGCTCGAGGGTTCGAGCGTGCTGCACCTGCAATGCCACATTGGCACTGACACGGTGTCGTTGGCTCGGGCTGGGGGCGACTGCACTGGCGTGGATTTCTCCCCAGCCAGTCTCGCGGTGGCCCGAGACCTTGCCCACCGAGCTGGTCGTGCGATCCGGTTTGTTGAGTCGAACGTCGAGCAGGCAGCGCACAGCGTCGGTGAGCAGTTCGACGTGGTGTACACCTCGATCGGCGCGATCTGTTGGCTCCCTGACCTCAACCTCTGGGCGGCCAACGTTGCGGCATTGCTCAAGCCAGGTGGCCTGTTCTACATCCGGGACTCACACCCGATGCTGCACACCCTCGACGACATGGGGCATTCGCCGTTTACGGTGACTTCGCGGTACTTCGCCAACTCATGGACGCAGGCCTTCGATGACTACGAGACCTACACCGGGGGTGCGGACGGCGCACTGTCCAATACGCGCTCCTACGATTGGCCACACGCGATGTCTGAGACGATTCAAGCGTTACTTAACGCCGGCCTGCGGCTGCGCCGACTCGACGAGGGACGGTCACTGCCCTGGAAGGCCTTGCCTCAGATGCGGGCTGACGGGGAGAACTACGTGCTTGACCCACCCTGGGATGAGCGGATCCCGCTCACATTCACCATCATCGCGACAAAGGACTAAATGAGCATGCGCTACGCGGAGTCGATCATCGACATCGTCGGCAACACCCCTTTGGTGAAGCTGAATCACGTGACCGAGGGCATCGAGGCGACCGTGCTTGCCAAGATCGAGTATCTCAACCCCGGTGGATCGATCAAGGACCGGATTGCCACCAAGATGATCGATGCGGCTGAGGAGCAGGGACTGCTGAAGCCTGGCGGCACGATCGTGGAGCCGACCAGCGGCAACACCGGCGTGGGCCTGGCGATGGTGGCGCAGCAACGCGGGTACACGTGCATCTTCGTGTGCCCGGACAAGGTGGGCCTGGACAAGCGAAACGTGCTGCGAGCCTATGGCGCCGAAGTCGTGGTGACCCCCACCTCGGTGGCGCCCGATCACCCGGACTCCTACTACAGCGTCAGCGACCGTCTCGCGGCCGAAATCGAAGGCGCCTACAAGCCGAATCAGTACGAGAATCTGAACGGACCGCTCAGCCACTACGAGACCACCGGACCGGAGATTTGGGCCGACACCGAGGGCAAGATCACTCATCTCGTAACAGGTGTAGGCACCGGTGGGACCATCTCCGGCACCGGGCGGTTTCTCAAGGAAGTCAGCGCCTCCGGACCTACGACGGTGCGGGTGATCGGTGCCGACCCAGAAGGGTCGGTGTACTCCGGGGGGACCGGGCGCCCCTACCTGGTGGAAGGCGTGGGTGAGGACATTTGGCCCGGCGCATACGACCCCGAGGTGCCGGACGAGATCATCGCCGTCAGCGATGCCGACGCCTTTGAGATGACTCGGCGCCTTGCCAAAGAAGAGGGACTTCTGGTGGGTGGCTCCTGCGGCATGGCGGTCGTTGCCGCGCTGCAGGCTGCTCGCGACCTCGGGCCAGAGGATGTGGTCGTGGTGATTTTGCCCGACAGCGGCCGCGGGTACCTGGCGAAGATCTTCAATGACAAGTGGATGCGCAGTTACGGGTTCCTCACCGATACTGATGAGGTCAGCGTGCGTGACGTGATCAGCGCCAAGAGCGGCGACGTGCCTGCGCTGGTGCATGCCCACCCCAGTGACACCGTCCGCGATGCGATCGCCATGATGGCGGAGTATGGCGTGTCTCAGCTGGTGATCCTTGGCGCCGAGCCACCGGTGGTGATGGGTGAGGTGATGGGGGCCGTCAACGAGCGGGAGCTACTGGATGCGGTGTTCAAGGGGGACGTGCACATGAACGACGCGATCTCGACGGTGTCCAGCGCCACGATGCCCCTGATCGGGGCCGGCGACACGGTCTCGGCGGCCAGGGAAGCATTTGCCGACTGCGACGCGTTGTTGGTGACGCAGGACGGCAAGCCTCTTGCTGTCCTAACTCGTCCTGACCTGCTGACCTTCCTCTCGGAGTGATCGATTCCCCATGACCGGATTCGCTACCCGCGCCATCCACGCCGGACAGGCCTTCGACCCCACGACCGGGGCGGTGATCCCACCGGTCTATCAGACCTCCACCTTCGTCCAAGAGCACATCGGCGGGCTACGTAGCGGGTATGAGTACACCCGCGGCACGAATCCGACCCGCGATGCGCTGCAGACGCTGATCGCCGACCTCGAAGGTGGCCGGCACGGCTTGTCGTTCGCCTCCGGTCTGGCCGCTGAGGACGCGGTCTTGCGTGGGCTTCTGCGCCCCGGCGATCACGTGCTGATGGGCGATGACGTGTACGGCGGCACGCACCGGTTGGCCAGTCAGATCCTGGCGGCCTGGGGCGTGCGGTTGAGCACGGTCAACATGAGTGATCTCGAGGCCGCTGCAGCGGCCATCACGCCGCACACGCGGATGCTCTGGGTCGAGACCCCCAGCAACCCGTTGATGAAGATCACCGACATCCGGGCGGCCGCCGCACTCGGCCACGACCACGACTGCGTCGTGGTGGTCGACAACACCTTCGCGACCCCGTCCCTACAGCAGCCGCTGGCGCTGGGAGCAGATCTGGTCGTGCACTCAGCCACCAAATACCTCGGTGGTCACTCCGATGTACTCGGTGGCCTGGTCGTCACCGACGATGACCGCATCGCTGAGCAGGTCGGCTTCTTGCAGTTCGCAGCGGGTGCAGTCTCTGCTCCCTGGGAGGTCTTCTTGACCATCCGAGGCATCAAGACGTTGGCGATCCGGATGGAACGCCACTCCGACAACGCCGAGGCCGTCGCTCAGGCGCTGCTCGCCCACCCGGCAGTGGATCAGGTCTTCTATCCCGGCCTGCCTGGCCACCCCGGCCACGACACTGCCGCTGCGCAAATGAGGCGCTTCGGGGGCATGGTCTCGATCTCGCTGGTCGGCGGCGCTGCTGCGGCCCGGACTTTTGCTGAGTCGACGTCAGTCTTCCAGCTTGCCGAGTCCCTCGGTGGCGTGGAGTCGTTGGTCAACTACCCGGCCGAAATGACTCACGCATCCGTGCGAGGCACGGAGCTCGAGGTGCCGGACTCGATCGTGAGGCTCTCGGTCGGCATCGAAGATGAAGCGGATCTGGTCGCCGACGTGGAGAAGGCGCTGGCCGCGTTGTAGTCGAGGTTGCCCGGCGCCAGCTGGTCGCCGATGCTCCATCGATCCGACCTCTCGTCGTCCAACTCAGTGCAGCAAGAGCCGGCCGAAGACATCGGGTGTCTAGGTGGCGCGCTCGCTCGCCGTCAGAACCCACGGCGCCCGCGAGCTCGTGGGTGGACGCAGCGCCACCTCGAAGCGGTCGGCGAGTAAGTCCGGCAGCTCTGCGGGTGATTCGGGATCCGCCCCGGTGCGGAGCAGTTCACGTGCCACCAGGCCCCTGATGCGTTTGGCCATGTGCGTCGCTCCAGGAACTGTGACGTGCACCCAGCGTGTCGCCTGCGCTGAGCCGGGGGTCGGAGACCACGCGGCAGCGTACGTGCTGGAGCGGGTGTCGACGATCAGGCCGCGTCGGGGGCTACCAGCTAGCGCCTCGCTCAGCGGTTCACGCCAGAACCGAGACAACGGACCAATGCCAGGCAGGTTGACGCCCATCGACAACCGGTAGGGCGGGATGCGGTCCCCGAGGCGGACCAGGCCGAACATCGCGGACGTGATCAGGATGCGCGAGGTGGCACGGCGCCGGGATGCTGCGTCGAGGCTATCCAGGTCGAGCGCCTCGTAGAGCACTCCGGAGTAGAGCTGCGCAGCAGCCATGGTCGCGCAGGTATGCAGTGCCGTGTTGCGGGCGATCTCGGCACGCAGAGCTGGGCTGACTTTCAGGACCTGCGGTGCATCTGGGCGGCCGCTGATGGCGGCGGCGCGTGCCATCACGAGGCTTCTGCAGGCGGTGAGCGAGGAGTGGGACAGCGTCTGCAGGTTCAGTGTTCTGCCGCGCTGGCGGGTGGCCTTTGCCTCCGAGGGGGGCAGCAAGATCAGCACCGCGCCAGCCTATGTCGCGTCCCCGATCTACAGTACGGAGCATGGCTGCGAGATCAACGACCCTGCACACGCCCTCCGACGCGGGGCTGACTGCGCGCCTCGAGGCGGCCTTTGCTGCGGTGCGTGAGGAGGCTGGTGTCCGCCAGCCCTTCCCCGAGGAGGTGTTGACAGCAGCGGCCTTGGCCGCCAGTGCGCCGACACTGCCGGAGCGCGATGAAACGGGTGTCGCGTTCATCACCATCGATCCGCCGGGGTCGATGGATCTGGACCAGGCCCTACATATCGAGCGCCTCACAGCAGACCCGCAGCAGTCCACCGGGCAAGGCGCCTACCGGGTGCGGTATGCGATCGCGGATGTGCCAGCCTTCATCGAGGCGGGCGGGGTGCTCGATCGTGAGGTTCAGCGCAGAGGCCAGACGGTGTATTGCCCAGACACCAGGGTGCCGTTGCACCCCTCGGTGATCAGTGAGGAGG
>JBATUU010000020.1:0-6136 GCA_049671385.1 Ornithinimicrobium sp.
GTACCGTCTGTGCCGCGGTGGTGCTCGGAGGGCTGGGATTTCCTGTACTGCGCGAGTTGCGCACCCGCTGGCGCACGCCCTCGATGTGGACCCTGCATACCCGCATCACCGTGTGGGGCAGTGTGCTGTTGCTAGTGCTCGGCACCGCAGCGTTCTGGGCCTTCGAAGCAAGTTCCGAGGGCACCTTGCAGCAGATGTCGCCAGCGGGGCAACTGTGGGGTTCGATCGCTGGAGGGGTCTTCCCCCGGACGGCAGGCTTCAACACCGTGGACTACGGGCTCATCAAGGATGAAACTCAAGCCATCACGACCGGCCTGATGTTCATCGGAGGGGGCAGCGCCGGAACGGCCGGCGGGATCAAGGTCACGACCTTCTTCCTTCTCGGGTTCGTGATCTGGTCGGAGGTGCGCGGTGAGCCGGACGTCACGATCGGGGGTCGCCGAATCAACGAGTCCGTCCAACGCCAGGCACTCACCGTGGCGCTGCTCGCGGTCGGCCTGGTCGCAGGATCGATCGTGTTGACCATGATCGTGACTGACCTGCCCGCGATCGACGTGAGTTTTGAGGTGGTCTCGGCCTTCGCCACGGTCGGACTGTCGACCGGAATCACCAGCGAGCTACCTCCGACTGCCCAGATCGTGCTGATGTCACTGATGTTCATCGGTCGGGTCGGCAGCATCACGGTCGCCTCGGCCATAGCCTTGAACACCAAGCACCGTCACTATCGACTACCCACGGAGCGTCCCATTGTTGGCTAAAGGCAAGAAGCGCAGGGTCAGCGCGGGCACTGTCTTGGTGATCGGTCTCGGCCGATTCGGCTCGGCAGTGGCTGAGTCGCTGATGCGCCAGGATGTCGAGGTGTTGGCAGTCGATGAGAACGCCGCGTTGGTGCAACGCCATGTCGATGAGTTCACGCTGACCGTTCAAGTGGACTCCACCGATGGTGAAGCGATGCGACAGATCGGCGTTCAGCAGATCAACAGCGCCGTGGTCGCTATTGGCTCAGATGTCGAAGCCAGCGTTCTGACGGTGATCACGCTGGTGGAGGCTGGCGTCGAAAAGATCTACGCCAAGGCCATCACCAGGAAGCACGGCAAGATCTTGTCCAGCATCGGCGCCCATCACGTGATCTTTCCGGAGCAGGTGATGGGTCAACGAGTGGCCCACATGGTCACTGGCGGGGTGAAGGATTACCTGGAGTTCGAGGACGGCTTCGCCATGATCCGTACCTACGCCCCCGAGTCGATCTGGGGCATGACCCTTGCCGAGGCGAAACTGCGCAGTAAACACAGCGTCACGGTCGTTGGCATCAAGCGTGGCCAAGAGGAGTTCTCCTATGCCGTCCCCGAGACAGTTGCGCGCGAAGGCGATGAATTGGTGGTCTCCGGCGCCACCGAAGACGTCGAACGCTTCAGCGGGCTCTAACCGCTGGGTTGACGGCGAGTGCTGCAGTGGCGCCTCTGTCATCGATCTCGGTGAGCACAAGGGTGGCAGCAGTTGACCCCTTCGGAGCAATCTTGGTCCTCAGAGCATCGGGATCGAGTCGTGCAATCGGGCTGTGACTTCGCGATGGAGGCTTCTTCAGAGTCAGGGCGCCCACGTCGTGGCGACGTGCCCAGGCTCGCAGCGGCTTCACGGATAGCGGCAGCACCTCGCTGACCTGCCAGCAGCGCGCCCACGGGGTGGTGACCTGGCGTGTGGACCATACATATGCGGCCATCCCCAACCGGAGGCCACCGACGTCAGCGCAGACGAGGTCGCGCATACCCGCGGCGAGCACCGCGGAGTCGACTTCGTACACGAAGCACCCCGCGGTGAGGTCTTGGCGCGTGACGGACTCCATGACCGGGCTGTGATCGAGGTGTTCCGGCGACGGTGTGACCAGGTGACTCCACAGGCCCTCCCTGTGCACCGATGCGCTGCGCGAGATTGCGGCCCGCGATGCCTCTCCCCACCACAGCGCACACTCCAGCGTTGCCCCGTTGACCGAGACCCACTGGGCCTCGATGTCACCGGGCAGGGAGTCGGCGTTGAAACTCGCGCCGACCTTCACCCCGGCAGCAGGAACAGTCCGGGCGGCTCGCTCCACCACATCCCAGGGGGGTGACATCTCCTCGCGAGATCGAATGCGGCGGGTTCGTCCGGATACATCACTGACCCCAGGGCTACGTCGGGCCGGATCGAGCCATACAGCGTGGTACTGCCCGGCCGCGTTCGCCATCTCATACAGTGTGTCTTCCAGGAACCCGGTGCGCACCGTGCCACTGCCCATCGCACCGTCCGCGGCGCTACTCACCGTGGCGAGGTTGGCGCGGGCTACAGCCGCCGTCAGCGGGTCAGCCTCCACCGCGGTGACATCGAGGCCAGCTCTGCGAAACGCCATTGCGTCACCGCCGATGCCGCACCCCAGGTCCCACACGTGCCGGACACCACAATCGACAAGTCGCTGCGCGTGCAGGTCGGCCACGAGTCCTCGGGTGCTTTGCTCCAAGCCATCCCGGGTGAAGAACATGCGGCCAGCGTCCGCGCCGAACTTGGCGCCTGCTCTCGTGCGGAGCTCCCACTGGGTCAACGCTGCCGTGATGAGTTCGGCCGAGTAACCTGCGGCACGCAAGCGGGTGCCCGCTCGCAACGCTTTGTCGCGCTCATAGCTGCCGCTGAGCTGCTCGAAGATTTCGCTGCCTTCTGGCCCGCTCAGTCTGGTCACCAGGGCCGTGTCCATGGCCTCATCCTGCACCGTCAGCAGTCCACGGGACTGCTTAGATGGGGCTATGGCACAGCGAGACATCATCGGTCAGGCCCTGAGGCTAGGCACCGAGGCTGCTAAGCACCTGCCGGGGTCCATCGCCCGAGTCGCGGTCGTCACTGCGGCGGTGCCGGTGGTCGCTGCAGCGGCGGTGACCGGTGTCGACGCGCTGCGCAAGCGTCGGACCACAGGAGTGCACGAGGCGCCGGAAGACGACCCCCATCGCACTGCCGTGTCGGACAACACGCTGACCACCTATACCTATGGCCAACACCTCTATGAGGCCATGCTGGAAGCCATCGAAGGCGCGACCGACCACGTCTACCTGGCGACCTACATCTGGAAGAGCGACTCCGTCGGCCAGTTGTTCAAGGACGCCCTGATCGCTGCGGCCGAGCGAGAAGTCAAGGTCTTCATCGTTTTCGACGGATTCGCAAACCTCGTCGTGTCCAGCGAGTTCAAGTCATTTCCGGACACCATCCAGGTCATTCAGTTCCCCACCTGGCGAGGTGGATGGATGTTCGATGTGCGCCGCACCGGCCGGGATCACCGCAAGATGCTAATCGTGGACGGGGCGGTGGGCTTCGTGGGCGGCTACAACATCGGTGCGCAATACGCCACGCAATGGCGAGACACCCATGTTCGTGTTGAGGGCGACACCGTCTGGGAGTTGAGCAACACCTTCGTTGACTTCTGGAACAGACATTGCGGACCCGCACGTCCGCAACTGCCCGATTCGGGGGCGCCGCGCTGGAACTATCCGATGAGAGCGGCCCGCAACGAGCCATCCAGGATGGTCTTCCCAGTCCGCAATATCTATCTGGAAGCCATCGACCGAGCCACCGATCACCTGTACATCACCGCTGCCTACTTCATCCCAGATCGCGAGATCCTCGACGGCTTGCTGACGGCCGCGGCTCGCGGGATAGAGGTACGCGTCATCACCCCGCGTAGTTCAAACCACATCGTTGCCGACATCGTGGCGCGCAGCTACTTCGCGGCGTTGCTCGACGGCGGTGTCCGGATATTTCTCTACAAAGATGCGATGGTTCACGCCAAGACTGCGACTGCGGACGGTTGGTGGACCACCGTGGGCACGGCCAACATCGACCGCCTGTCGATGCGCGGAAATTATGAAGTGAATCTCGAGGTCGTCAGTCGCGAGCAGGCTGAGGTCATGGAGCGCATCTTCGAGCAGGATCTGGGCAATTGTGAGGAACTCACCCGCGCCGAATGGGACGATCGATCGCTGGGGCATCGTCTCGGAGAGCGTGTGCTGCGACCTCTGCAGCCGTTGCTCTGACCCATGACCCGCGTGATTGGCACTCGGCTTGACCGAGTGCCAATCGAGGCCTAGATTCTACTTAGCACTCGCAGCACGCAAGTGCCAGACTCCGGGACACTTCGACCCCCGCGACGGCGATGTCACCCCGGTGTAGCGAGTCCCCAGCAATGTTGACTCATCAGTCGACAACGACGAAAGGAATGGCCGCCGTGTCGGTTTCCATTAAGCCGCTCGAAGACAGGATCGTTGTGCAGGCCTCGGAGGCGGAGCAGACCACCGCATCCGGCCTCGTGATCCCGGACACTGCCAAGGAAAAGCCCCAGGAGGGTGAGGTTCTGGCCATCGGCCCGGGCCGCATCGATGACAACGGCAACCGTGTCCCGATGGATGTATCCGTCGGGGACAAGGTGATCTACAGCAAGTACGGCGGGACCGAGGTCAAGTACTCGGGCCAGGAGTACCTCATCCTGCGTGCGCAGGACGTACTCGCCGTCGTCAGCAGCTGAACTCATCGTCAGCAACTGACTTCTCATGGATGGGTGCCCCGGCGTCTCGCACCAGCGAGGCGACCGGGGCATCGGTCATCCGCCCTCCGTATACACGTGAAAGGTTCCATAGATGGCAAAGCAATTGCAGTTCAACGACGAGGCGCGCAAGTCTCTTGAGCGGGGTGTCGACGCCCTGGCGAACGCGGTCAAGGTGACGCTCGGCCCGCGTGGGCGCAACGTCGTACTGGACAAGAAGTGGGGTGCGCCGACGATCACCAACGATGGCGTCACCATCGCGCGCGAGGTCGAGTTGGATGACCCCTACGAGAACATGGGCGCCCAGTTGGCCAAGGAGGTGGCTACCAAGACCAATGATGTCGCCGGTGATGGCACGACCACCGCCACCGTGTTGGCCCAGGCAATGGTGAAGGAGGGCCTGCGCAACGTGGCCGCCGGTGCCGCCCCCTCCGGCTTGAAGCGCGGCATTGACGCAGCAGTGACGGCTGTTTCCGATCGTCTGTTGGACAACGCCCGCGAGCTGGACGGTCGTGACGAGATCGCCCAGGTTGCCAGCCTTTCGGCTCAGGACAAGGGGATTGGCGAGTTGATCGCCGACGCCTTCGACAAGGTCGGCAAGGACGGAGTCATCACCGTGGAGGAGTCCTCCACTGCGGCAATGGATCTGGAGTTCACCGAAGGGATGCAGTTCGACAAGGGCTATCTCTCGCCCTACTTCGTCACTGACTCCGACCGGATGGAGGCCGTGCTGGAGGATGCCTACGTGCTGTTGCACCAGGGCAAGATCTCAGCTGTTGCCGACATCCTGCCGTAGTTGGACAATATCGCCGGCGAGAGCAAGCCGTTGGTGATTATCGCCGAGGACGTCGACGGTGAAGCGCTGTCGGCCCTGGTGCTCAACAAGATCCGGGGCACCTTGAACGCCGCTGCGGTCAAGGCACCCGGTTTCGGCGACCGCCGAAAGGCAATGCTGCAGGACATGGCCATCCTGACCGGTGGCCAGGTCGTGACTGAAGAGGTCGGCCTGAAGTTGGACCAGGTCGGGCTCGAGGTGCTCGGCTCCGCGCGCCGCGTCGTGCTCACCAAGGACAACGCCACGATCATCGATGGTGGTGGCTCCGCGGACGAGGTCGAGGCTCGCGTCGCTCAGCTGTCCGCCGAGATGGCAGCGACCGACTCGGACTGGGACCGCGAAAAGTTGCAGGAGCGGGTCGCCAAGCTCTCCGGCGGTGTCTGCGTCATCAAGGTCGGGGCCCACACCGAGGTCGAGTTGAAGGAGAAGAAGCACCGCATCGAGGATGCGGTCTCAGCGACTCGCGCAGCGATTGAAGAGGGCATCGTTGCCGGTGGAGGGTCGGCGTTGATCCACGCGATCACCGCGCTGGACTCCCTGGACCTGTCCGGTGACGAGGCTGTCGGCGCGTCTATTGTGCGCAAGGCCGCCGCGGAGCCGCTGCGTTGGATCGCCGAGAACGCCGGCTTGCAGGGCTACGTCGCGACCGCCAAGGTTGCTGATCTGGAGCCAGGCAGTGGTCTGAATGCGGCGACGGGTGAATACGGCGACCTGATGGGCGCCGGCGTTATCGATCCGGTCAAGGT
>JBATUU010000021.1:0-4833 GCA_049671385.1 Ornithinimicrobium sp.
GTCGCGCACCACGAACACGAATCGGGCCTCAGGAAACGCCTGTTCGAGAGCAGGAAAGAGGAATGTGAAGTCGTTGTCCTTGACGACGGTGGCCTGAAAAGACTTCGGGTGGTTGCGAGCGAGCTCCTCAATGCTGGGTTGTTGGGCCAAGAGGTCTTTGAGTTTCAACCTGTGCTTGTACAACACGTCAGGGACGAAGGTCCCCCCGACGCACTCTGCCAGCAGCGCGGCAATCGCGGTAGTGCCCGACTTCTGGTTGCCCAGCACGAAGATCGGCGCGGTGCGCTGTTCGCCCTGGTGACCGCCGCCAGGACCGGGTGCTGGCGACGCGCGCTGGGCCCCGAGATACTGGATCGCTGTCGTCTCGCCGGACCACTGCGTCACCCGGCTCCGGTGGCCCGCTTTGGCAAGGGCGCTGAACTCCTTGCTCACCGAGAGCTGGCCGAAGTCCCGATAGGCCGCAACTGCGATCGTCACCGCGCCCGCGGACTGTTCACTGGGTGTATAGACCTTGCCTTTGCCTTTCATCAGCGGGGACAGCGAAAAGCGCATATGTGGGGGGTTGAGCAGACGTACCCCGGCCGCGACGGCGCGATGGTCTGGGTGGTAGTCCTCCTCATGCGCGGCAACGTAAAAGTGAGAGCCTTTGGTCTTCAAAGGAGCCAACGCGTCGCGGACATCTTCGGCGGTCACGGCGCCATCGGTGAGCCCGACCCGGAGGATCTGACCGGTGCCACCGGTCAGGGCGGACCAGGCGGCGGCCTGCTCCGCCCTGCGGAACTCCCGCTCGTAGTCCGGTGACCATCCCATTCTTCGAGCCCGTGCTGAGGCACCACCGTCGCTGATCGCCACCAGTACTAGCCGTTGGGATGAGCGCTCGCGTAACCGCGTGACGTAGCCAGCGAGCCGCAGAGTTTCGTCGTCAGGGTGTGGGGAAACGACATACGTGATGGGCTCACGAGAGGCCCCAGGTAGGCGACGCTCCAGAGCGCGCACTCTTGCGCGAAGTCGGTCGGCACGATTTTTTGGCAACGTACGCACCAGAGAGCCGGCAATGCGACGGAGACGTGACATTGTTCAAGGCTAGTGGTCATGGCTCAGGGGATCCGAGATGTCGGAGGTCAGACTTCGCGCAGGAGTACACCCCGATCAGGCCAGCGTTGCGATGCCTCCAGCGCTGTGTACTGTGGTCTCACGACAGGGGAGCGCGAACGCGCTGAGAGTGCGGCACCGGGCCGCAGACCCTCGAACCTGATCCGGTTCGTACCGGTGGAGGAAGTCGAGTCTCGCTGGCGGCATGGCTGCCAGCACCCCTCCTGACCAAGGAGGTCCGCATGGCCAGATCAATCACTTTGAGGCGCCGTCCGCGCTCGCTAGCCCTGCTCGCCGGGCTGCTCGGCGTTGGAAGCCTGACCGGATGCACGCTGCTTGGCTCAGAGGGCAACGACGAATCGAACTCTGATTCGGCTGATAGCGCCACGGCCAGTCCTGGTGACGACAGCGCGTCAACTGGGAGCGCGGCCGGCGAGGAGGTCGTGCTCATCACCCACGACTCCTTTTACTTGCCCCCAACGATCATCGAGGAGTTCAACGCCGAGACGGGGTATGCCCTGACCGTGCTCCCCTCAGGTGATGCCGGCGCGATGACGAACACTCTCGCGTTGACGACGAACAGCCCGCTGGGCGACGTCGTCTTCGGCATCGACAACAGTTTTGCCTCGCGCGCAGTCGAGGAGGGTGTACTGGCGGCATACTCACCGAGCGCTGTGCCCGACGGCGTCGATGACCATGCGCTCGACGGCGACCTTGCCCAGTACCTGACCCCGGTCGACTTTGGCGACGTGTGCGTCAACGTTGACCTGGAGTGGTTTGCGGCCTCGGACCTCGAGCCGCCGCAGAGCCTGCAGGATCTGACCGCTCCGGAGTACCGCAGTTTGTTCGTCACTCCAGGCGCTAGTACGTCGAGCCCTGGTTTGGCTTTCCTGTTGGCCACGATCGCTGAGTTCGGGGAGGACGGGTGGCAGGACTACTGGCGAGACTTGCAAGCCAACGATGTCAAGATCACCGCAGGGTGGGAGGACGCCTACCTGGTCGATTTCAGCGCAGGTCGGGATCAAGGGGAGCGGCCGATCGTGCTGTCGTATGCGTCCTCACCGCCGTTCACGATCGATGAGGACAGCGGCGAGTCCACCACGCAGGCGCTGATGGACACGTGCTATCACCAGGTTGAATACGTCGGGGTGATCGATGGCGCTGCCAATGAGACCGGGGCCCAAGCGGTGGTCGACTACATGCTCAGCGAGGAGGTGCAGGCTTCGCTCCCGGAGTCCATGTTCGTCTTCCCGGCCTCCGATGAGGTCGAGTTGCCTGCCGACTGGGCCCAGTGGGCCACCGTCGCCGATGACCCCTATGAGTTGCCCGCTGAGCAGGTTGACCAGAAGCGGATGGACTGGGTGAACGAGTGGGCCGACATCACGACGGGGTGATCTCCCGGGCTCTGCCTCGAGCGGCCGTGATGGCCATGGCCGCCGTGCCCTTGGTCTTTGTCGCGATCTTCTTCTTCCTTCCACTGTTGGGGATGTTGGGACGCGGATTTATCGACGAGTCAGGCTCCGTGGACCTCTCCGGTATCCCTGAGGTCCTGCTGCGCTCGCGGACCCTCCGGGTGTTGGTCTTCACCGTCGCCATCGCCGCCGGCGGCACCGCCCTGACCGTGCTACTCGGCCTGCCGGTCGCCTACGTGCTCTACCGCTTGAGATTTCCTGGACGCACCGCTGCCCGGGCCGTCATCGTGATGCCTTTTGTGATGCCCACGGTGGTGGTCGGGGTGATGTTCCGCTCGTTGTTGGCGCCCAGCGGCCCAGCAGGTTTCTTAGGCTGGGATGGGCATTGGGTCTCGATCCTGTTGGCCTTCGTTTTCTTCAACCTTGCCGTTGTGGTCCGCATCGTGGGCAGCACCTGGGCGGGGATGGACAACCGCGCCGAGCACGCGGCGGCTGCACTCGGCGCACGGCCGGGGCGGGTATGGCGCACCGTTACCCTCCCGGCGTTGCTGCCGGCGATCATCTCGGCAGCGACCCTGGTCTTTCTGTTCTGTTCGACAGCCTTCGGTGTCGTGCTGACGCTGGGCGGATTGCGCTACGGCACCATCGAGACCGAGATCTACTTCTTGACCACGCAGTTCTTCGACCTGCGCGCCGCAGCCGTCCTATCCATCCTTCAAGTGTTGTTTGTTCTCGTGTTGTTACAGGTCGCTGCCGCCGCACGCGCTGGCAGCGAGCAGAGCCTGCGGGTGGGCACTCGCGCGGCTTCAGCGCCGGGGCGCGGTGACATCGCCATGCTCGCGCTCGCCGCCGTCGTCCTCGGCTTCGTGCTGTTGCCGGTGCTGACATTGGTCCTCGGGAGTTTTCGAGACCAAGGGCAGTGGACGCTTCGCTACTACTCCTTGCTCGCTGAACCGGCGAATAGCCGAGGCCGGCGGGTGAGCGTGACCGAGGCCATCGGCAACTCAGTCAGCACGGCCCTCGATGCCACAGTGATCGCCGTGCTGCTCGGCATGCTGGTTGCGTTGGTGGTGACCCGGGCGCCTCGACGAGTTGCTGAGCGCCGCCTGCTACGCGGCGTCGATGCGTTGTTCATGCTTCCGCTGGGAGTCTCGGCCGTGACCATCGGATTCGGATTCTTGATCACCCTGGATCGACCGCCGCTGGATTTGCGTAGTTCGCCGATCTTGGTGCCCATCGCGCAGGCCATGGTCGCGTTGCCGCTGGTGGTGCGCACCCTGACTCCGGCACTGGGGGGCGTCGACCCTCGACTGCGCCAAGCTGCAGCAGCCCTCGGGGCCGGGCCGTTTCGCGCGGCCTGGACCGTCGACCGGCCAGTCGTGGTGCGGCCACTCATCGCGGCCACCGGCTTCGCCTTTGCCGTGTCGCTGGGCGAGTTCGGCGCGACCAGCTTTTTAGTGCGCCCGGAACGCCCAACAGTCCCGGTCATGATTTACGACCTGCTGGGCTCACCGGGACCTGACAACGCCGGCATGGCCCTGGCCGCCAGCGTGGTGCTCGCCGTGCTCACCACCACCGCTCTCGCCCTCGTGGAGCGGCTGCGACCCGATGGCCAAAGGAGTCTGTAGGAGATGCTGAACATTGCCGCGGTCACTGTCGCCTTTGGCGGCTTTATTGCCGTCGATCAGGTCGACCTCCAACTCGAGCCGGGACGGGTGCTGGCGATCCTCGGGCCATCGGGTTGCGGGAAGTCGACGCTGCTACGGGCTATCGCTGGTCTCGAAGAACTCTCCGGTGGCACGATCAGCTTTGCAGGCCAGGATGTAGCAGGCGTGCCCACTCACGCTCGCGGCTTCGGTCTGATGTTTCAGGACGGGCAACTCTTCGCTCAACAAAGTGTGGCGGACAACGTGGGGTATGCGTTGCGCTTACAAGGTGTCTCGGCGGATCGCCGCAAGGCACGGGTGGCCGAGTTGCTCGACATGGTCGGGCTCTCCGGCGCTGGGTCGCAACGTCCGACCAACCTGTCCGGTGGCGAGCAACAGCGGGTCGCACTGGCTAGGGCGCTGGCTGCTGCGCCCCGTTTGCTCTTGTTGGACGAGCCGCTGTCGGCGTTGGACCGTGAACTGCGCGAACGACTCGCGGGCGACCTGCGTGAAATATTGCAGCGCACGGAGACCACAGCCCTGATGGTGACCCACGATCATGACGAGGCCTTCGCGGTGGCCGATGATCTTGCGGTGATGATGCGAGGCCGTATCGTTCAGCAAGGGCCAGCGGATCAGGTGTGGGCACAGCCGGTCGACGAGCAGGTCGCGCGTTTCCTCGG
>JBATUU010000022.1:0-5750 GCA_049671385.1 Ornithinimicrobium sp.
AGGCCCAGCAGCCCGGAGCCGAGGCCGACTCCCACGACCAGCAGCGCGAACCACTCCCCGCCCGGCCCGAAAAGACGCTCCCTGGCCAGCCATGCCAGCGCGCCAGCCAGCACCGAGATGACCATCACGGCGCCGGTGACACCCAGCATTCCGCGGCGCACCTCGGCCTCCCCTGTAGCGGTCGCCGCGGTCCGAGCGATCCAATGCTGGACCGGGAACGTCAATGCAGCGCCGGCAAAACCCCACCATGCCCACAACACAGTGACCGGCGCGGCTGCCTGCGCCCCCAGAGCCCGGATGACGAGAACGAAAAAGACGTACGCCAGCGCGCCACCCACGAGAGACCCGGCCGCGAGCATTGCAGCATCGCGCCGACCGCGACCGGGTATCGGCGTGGATCCCGCATCGGGGGCAGTCATCGAGGGCAATTGTGCCGCACTGATCAGTCGAGCCGCTCCTGCGTCTGCTGAATCCAGCGGCGCACCCTCTTCTCGTTGACCCCCATATCGCTGCTGCCGTAGCGAGCTCGTGAGAGCAACGTCAGCGTCGAGCCACCATCATTGGTCTTGCTGAAGCGGACCGTGATGTAGTCGGGATAACCCATCACCGTGCTGCGCTGAATGTAGGTGACGAATCCCTTGGCGGCTGACCCCGCCAGGACCTCCACCCGGCTCTCGCCCATGGCCACCTCATCGAAAGTGGCTGCAAGTTGCTGGACCGGTACGTCGAACACCGGCGATACGCCTTCTCGATCATCGCCCTCCCCAGCTGAGGTGTTGGCCGTATCTGTGGAGGCCGGAGTGAGCCGGTACCAGTTGGGTTTGTCCGGCATCGAGACGCTCGCGGGGTCCTGATGCCACGTGGCCAGGTCATCTGTAGCCGTTCGTACAGTGAGCGAGACAACGACGGCAGAGGCCATCGACAGGGCAGCAATGGGGAGGATGTACATAAGGGCAACGGTACGACGATTTCGACGGCGCTCGCTCGGCATGCTCCCATCATGATCGACCCGGGCCGGTGTCCAGCGCACACCCACCGAAACTCTTGGATGGTGTCCCCTAGAGTTGCTGGTTGTGCCTCTACCCCCCTCTTCATATCCCGGTATGGGAGCCATCCCTCACGACGGAGGCGTCACCTTCCGCGTGTGGGCACCAAATGCCCGCAACGTCGCTGTGTTCGGGGATTTTTGTGGGTGGGACCGCACGCAAAAACAGCAGATGACCCGCGACACTGCCCGCTCGGGCACCTGGTCGACCTTCGCGCCACACGCCCAGCCCGGGTCGCACTACCGGTTCTTGATCAGGACCGGTGGTCCTTACCGGGCACGCATCGACCCCGTCGCCCGGCACGTCACCGATAGCAACGGTGACGCTGTGGTCTTTGACCCTCGGTCACTGGACTGGAGCGCCGACAGCTTCAGGATGCCTGCGTGGGATGAGTTGGTCATCTACGAGGTTCACATCCCGACGTTCGCTGCCGACGGGTGGCGTGCAGGCACCTTCGATCGCGCGATCGGCCGGCTGGATCACCTAGCGTGGCTCGGCGTCAACGCCATCGAGGTCATGCCGCCCTTTGCCTTCGGCGGGACCCGCAGTTGGGGATACAACCCGTCACACCCGTATGCGATCGAGCCTTCCTACGGCGGACCGCAGGCGTTCGCACGATTCGTGCAGGCAGCCCACGCCCGAGGCATCGCAGTGATCCTAGACATCGTGCACAACCACTTCGGGCCCGGGGACCTCCACCTGTGGCGGTTCGACGGAGGTCGCAAACGGCGCTACGGGGGCAGCTACTTCTACAACGACCGACGCGCGCTCACCCCGTGGGGCGCCACCAGGCCCAACTACGAGCGCAAACAGGTGCGCAACTACCTCCGCGACAGCGCAGTGATGTGGCTTGAAGATTTCCACGTCGACGGCCTGCGCTTTGATGCCATACAGTTCATTCGCTCCCGCAGCGGAAATGTGCACCATAGCGGCGATCAGATCGCTGCAGGCCATCGCTTCCTGGCGTCGATGACGGCAGACATCCGCTCGCGTCAGCCGTGGAAGATCTTGATCGCCGAGGACATGCAGAACGATCCTGCGGTCACCCGACCGAGTGTTGACGGCGGGTTGGGCTTCACCTCGCAGTGGGACGCCGGTTTTGTGCACCCGGTGCGCGCCGCTCTGGAAGTCGTCCACGACGAGGATCGCGACATGTATGCCGTTGCCCGCGCAGTCACCGGTCACGGTGGCGCAAATTCCCAGGCCCCACACCACCGGGTGATCTATACCGAGAGCCATGACGAGGTGGCCAACGGGCGGGCTCGCGTGCCGGAGACGATCTACCCCGGGCGAGCCGACTCGCTCGCCGCCCGGACGCGGGCTGCGCTGGGCCTGGTGCTGACGCTCACGTCGCCCGGCATCCCGATGCTCTTTCAAGGTCAGGACTTCTTGGAGGACCGGTGGTTTGCTGACGACGCCGCACTTGACTGGCAGAAGGCTCACCGGCACGCAGGCTTCCTGCATCTGACCCGCTTGCTCATAGGGCTGCGTCGCAATGCCACCGGACGCACGGCCGGACTGTCCGGTCCGCATACCGCCCTGATCCGTGTGGACAACCATGCCAACGTGTTGGCGTTCCACCGTTGGTCACGGGGTGGACCGGGCGACGACACCGTCGTCGTCATCAATTTGCGATCGACCGCCGTGCACAACTATCCGCTCGGTCTACCACGCGCTGGTCGATGGAACCTGCGGTGCAACACTGACGCACCGTTTTTCGGTCCCGGATTGGGCACGGTCCATTCCGCGGATGTCGAGACCACTGGTCACGAGTGCGACGGTTATCCTTACAGAGCTCACGTCACCGTCGGGCCCTACGCTGCGTTGATTTACTCGCAGGACAGGTGAGCTCCGAGCGCTACTTCCCCTTCAGAATCTGACGCCAATAGATCTGTGGGAGCACCCGGCGATCACCGAAGTACATGAGCCGGTTTGGGCGCTGCCACAGCAACGGAATCTTCGGTGTGCGGCGGCGCTGCCGATCGAACTCGAAGAACAGCACTTTGGATCGCGACACCGTGTAGGGGCACACGGAGTAGCCGCTGTAGGACTCGGTGAGTTCTTCACCCGCGCGAGCCGCAATCAGGTTGGCGGCTAGTACTTCGGTTTGTTCACGCAAGGCCCCACCGGATCGCGAAGCCCCCGTCTCGGCCGCGTCACCGCACGCCCATACATTGTCGAAACGTTCATGTCGCAGCGTATGAGGATCGATATCGACGTATCCGGCGGCGGCACTCGAGCTCAAGCCAGCCTCGCCGATCCACGGCTGCGCTCGATGCACCGGTGTTACGTGCAAGAAGTCGTACTTCAAGCGTTCTGTGGCGGCTCCCGCGATGTGCACTTCACGGCGCACTGGGTCGATGCGTTCTATACGACTCTTCGCCAGGACGGTGATGCCGTAGGCCCTGGTCCAACGCCGTAACTCATCTGACACGCTGGCGTTGGCCGACACATCTGAGTCCGGAGTCACGAACGTCACGTCTATGTCATTCAGTACCCCTTGCGAGCGCCAGTAGTCGCAGGCCATGTACAAAACCTTCTGACCTGCCCCGGGGCATGGAGCAGGCCCGTCGGGCAGGGTGAAAATGGCTCGCCCGGCGCGCAGTTGCCGGATGAGTTGCCACGTCTTAGGGGCTAAATCGACGACATAGTTGGTCGAGGCCGCAGGGCTGAGCATCGCTTCGGCTGAGCCTGGGGTGGCTTCCCAGTCCGGCTCCGAGCCGGGGGTGAGACAGAGCTGGTCATAGGTCAGCGATGCGCCGCTTGCCAACATCACCGTGCGCTGCACCGGATCGACAGCTTCTACGGCGTCCTGCACCCATTCGACACCTCCCGGCATCACGCTTGCTTGCGTCCGAGTCAGCTCCGCAGGACGCGCCAGCCCCGCGCCGACGTAGGACAGCAGCGGCCGAAACTGGTGGTTGAGTTTGGGCTCGACGATGGCAATCTCGTCCACACCGAGCCTCTTGAGCCGTGCAGCAAGAGAGATTCCTCCGTTACCGCCACCGACGACGAGGACGTCAACATGGCGACCGCCGCGAGGCGTCACTCGCCGTGCGAGACGTCGACCACCAGTCGGGCAGGGTTGCTCAGCACGTACGCGCGGAACGGAGCGTCTTCATCGTCGATGCCGATAAACGCCTGTGTCGATCCCTCGAAAGTTCCTGACATCCGAACTTCTTCGACCATATCGGTGGCCTCCAGCGAGTACGTTCCAGGGCCACCCTCAAAGGTCTCATCCGCGTCGGGATTGCGTGTCCCGGTCATCACGACCTGCAGGATCGCATCTCCTTGCAGGTCCAACCTGGCACCACTACCGTTCTCCAGCGCACTGTCCACGTAGAAAACCCGGTAACCCGGCGTTCCCTCACCCTCCAAGTCGAAGATCACGCGGTCATATCCCTGGTGCGAGCCGATCCGCACCGATGTTGCCAGGAGCGGGTCACCTGTTGCCCCGGCTTCGGCAGGATCGGTCGATGGCTCCTCGAGGTCGTCGTCCTCTGGTGTCACGGTGGGCGCATCCGGCTCAGCGGCAGGCGTGGACGTGGCCGCTGACTGATCGGAGGCCGTTGCCGTGCTCAGATCACTGTCCCCAGTCGATGAGCTGAGGTCATCGGACCCGGTGGGCAAGGCCGTGGCGGTGGACGCCTCGGAGTCGTTGCCGGTGGCCGTGCTCTGGTCGGTATCCGCGGTGCTGCGATCGGTGTCCGCGGTGCTGCTTGTTTGCTCGGAGGTATCGCCGTCAAGAACGTCCTCCTCGATCGTGTCCGGACCCCCGCCGTCACCGATGGCATCACATGCTGACAACGTCAGCGTCAGTGCCGCCACCAGGCCCAACATCTGTCGAGAAGTTCGCATCTCGTCCTACCTTTCGTTGCTCAGAACCTAGACGGGGCAGACACGCTGGGCAACCCGCACGGGTACGGGAGGTCAGGACACATGGATGAGGGCCGGAGCGACAACGCCACACCGACCCTCATCCAGCCACGGGACCTGCTAGCCGATGCGTCCGTAGTTGACGCTGCCGGGGTACAGACGACGAAGGGTCGTGCCGTTCGTCGAGCGCCCGGAGTCATACATCATGCCATTGCCGGCATAGATGCCGACGTGCGTCGCGGGGTAGTTGTAGAACACCAAGTCGCCGGGCCGAGGTGAACTGACCCGTCGCGCAGCGCGCTGGATGCCCGACGAAGTCCGCGGGATCCTGATACCGGACTTGGCGAAGACGTACTGCACGTAGCCAGAGCAGTCGAAGCCACCGGAGTAGGAGCTGCCGGCGTAGCGGTAACGCGCGCCGAGGTACCGGCGGGCATTGCTCAACACCGTGCCCGAGGCGCGGCTACTGCTGCGTGAGGCTGAACTGGAGCTACGCGAGGAGAGGGACAGGCCCATTGCCCGCGCGGTATTCGGTCCAACGATCCCGTCGACGAGCAGACCCCTGCGAGCCTGGTATCGCTTCACGGCTGCGTGGGTCTTGGGTCCAAAGATGCCGTCCGGATATGCGCCGACGATGCGCTGGATGGCGCGGGTCGAGCCGCCTCGTGAGCCCCAACGGTAGGTGCGATAGGAGCTGGGCATCGGCAGGATGCGCGTCGGTGCCACAACCGGGGTCGCGGCTGGTGCGGGAGCAACCTGCGGCACTGCAGTCAGAGCGGGGGTGGCGGCAGGAGCGGGCGAGCCCACGGCCGCAGGTGCTGCCTGGCC